>NZ_JAXHDE010000002.1:0-274586 GCF_037072005.1 Pseudogracilibacillus sp. SO10305
TGTCTTTAAATATCAATGAAATAAGGACAATTACAATAATGAAAATCACTGTCAAAACAACCAGACTTAACATATAATCAACTCCTTTTGTTGCTTAACAATCTGGCCCAATTCTGGCACAGCGATTCTTCAACAACTGCGTCCGTTAACGGAAGATGAAACTTTCCTATTTAACGAAATTTAATGTCTTTTTGTAGAGCAAAGAAATGTGGTAAAACAATAAAGATGGTAGGGCACTAACTTTGAAAATACTTAATACAAAACATTCGTTAATACTTCCATCAATTAGTAATATAATTCCAAAAAACAATCCAACAATTAATAAGCCACCCACCAAATATGTTAGGAATCCAATAATGTACTTTAGAAGTATGCTACAATAATGAACATTATTTAGATATATGTCTGCAAAAAAGGAATAGAGCCCTCCACAAATTAAAAATACAGGCAACGAATACATAAAATATACCACAAATAGACTTCCAAAAGAGAAGTATCCAACATTGACTTCTTGTTCTTCAACTGGTGTATATTGCAAATACGCTAATAGTAGAGAAAACAACAGGGCAGAAAGCAACGCTGTAATGGCTTTTTCCAAGAGAATAGCACCTTTATTTTTTACTTGGCTATTAAGTATCAAAAAATAACCTATTATTGAAATAGCTATAAAAATAACACCAATTATAATGTTCCTTCTCCCTTTAGAAATCCCAACTTAATTTAGTAAGATAATACATAACCAAGTTTCAACACAGGTTATTCGATTAAATGGCCTGATTCAGATACAGTGCTTATTCAACAATTACGCCCTTATCGAATATAATTTTGAAGGTACTTTAAAAGTTTCTTACTGATAAATTGCTAAGACTTCTAAAGTAACCATATCTTCTTCACTCTTGATGTTTTCAATACCCTTATCATCCATTTGTCTTCTTATAGTTCTATTTAAGGAAAATAAGTCCTTCATTACATCAAATACAATTACAGGTTTATTTTTAACTTCTTTACGGGTCAATACTTTAGCAACTATGGTCACTTCTTCATCCTCAAAGTCTTCTAACTCTGTCAATTGGTATTTTAAATCATTTGAATTTACCTTAGAAAAACCAACCCTACTACCGAAGTTATCGCTTTCAAAAAACACCGGAATCTTTGTACTATCCTTTCCGAAAACTTTATTGAATATTTCTTCCTCTTCATTATTTTCTAGACCCATTTGTGTAGTCAACATAGGTTTAAAATCGTTAATTAAATCCATCATATCGAATTCTTCTAGAATATTAAATTCACCTTCAAAACGAATAATTGCTCTTCTAGGGATGGTTTCAAAATCAAACTCTTCATTTTCTGTCATATCAAAATAGTTATCTTTACTATTTTCTCTAAGTAGTTCTTCAAATTCATTACAATCAAAAATTGGATTGTCAACAATTTCTCCCTCGATTTCATCGACATTATCATAGTTTCCTGATGCAATAGGAAGCCCCCCACGTACAGATTTAGAGGTGTTTTTCCTGACTTTCCTAATATCTACATGTCTTTCACCTTTTAATAAGGAACTGTATCCTGCAACTTTTTGTGAATCAAAGTAAATTAAATTTTAAAACATTTATTTAATATCCGCCTCTGGATTCTTTTATTCTTATTATTTTATTATTCATCTTCAACAAAATAGCCCGTTGGTACAGTACACAGGTCTTTATTCTAACAATTTGGAATGTCAACACTAAACTGAACAATTTATTTAAGGTTATTGTGCATTTAATAACTTGTATTCCGCAGGTGTTAAATAATTTAATGATCCGTGAATTCGAATATTATTAAACCAATTTATATAATCGAAAAGTTCAAGATCAAGAGCTTGTTGACAAGGGAAAATAGTGCCATGAATAAACTCAGTTTTTATTGTTTTAAACATTGCTTCAGCGACGGCGTTGTCATAAGGGCTTCCTTTTTCACTCAATGATCGTTCAATCCCAAAGGCTTCAAGTGCATCATCAATTAATTCGTTTTTAAATTCGGTACCCCTGTGGTACCCCTGTCTGTATGAAATAATTCAAGTAGATTTAGATTGTATGGTACAGATGCAAAAGCACGTTGAACTAAGGCAGCAGTTTTCTGTGGACCAACACTGTGACCAATAATTTCCCTGTTGTATAAATCTACTAAAAGACAAATATAATGCCATCTATGTCCGACACGGACATATGTTAAATCACTGACAACTACTTTTAATGCTTTATCTGTATTGAATTCTCTATTCAATACATTGCCAGTTTCAGACTCATTTACAGCTTGCTTCATTGGTTTAAACTGGGCTACTGTATACTTCGAAACAAGACCTTGTTCTTTCATAATTCGGCCAATGCGACGACGGGATACTTGCCAGCCAAGCTTAGCTAGCTCTACTTTTATTTTTCTTTGACCGTAAATATTACGACTATCTTTGAAGATTTAACAATTAGCATTGTCAATATCTCTTCCTGGTTATTACGTTCTTTTGTTTCATAATAGTGCGTACTTTTAGGGAGTTGAAGGACTTCGCACATTGCTGATATAGAGTATTTGTGAGCGTTATTTCGAATCACATCTACGCATCAAACCATTATCAGCGCGGCTTGCTTTTTAGAGTATCTAGCATTTTAATGCGTAGATACTTTTATACCTTTAGGTGCAAATATCATTTTCCATTGCTAAACGTTGGTTTTCTTTGCGAAGCTTAATTAGTTCTTCCTGTTCTGGTGTGCGATTGTCCCTCTCTTCAAACGAACCAGATCCATTATGCTGGCGAACCCATTTATCAAAAGCAGAAGGCGTTAGATCATATTCTTTGATAATTTCATTTCTTGGCTTTCCAGTAGCGTGTAGGTTGACAACCTGTTCTTTAAACTCTTTCGTAAACGTTCTTCTTTTTCTTTTAGTCATTATTGATTCTCCTCCGATTTCTGTTGAATCAAGTTTATATGACCTTAATGAAACTGTCTAATTAAGTGTAGCCTATCCATCTACTCAAGAAGCACGTAAAAACACGATTGAAAAGCATATAAAAAGGTTAATAGGTAATATTAAATTGAAAGACATAACAAAAACAATCTACATTAATAATTTCTTGAATGTGTTAAAAGAAGAAGGTTTTAAGCCGCACTCTATTAGTAGTATGCATGCTACTGTTTCAACTGCACTTAATGCTGAGGTAGAAGATGATATTCTGGATAGAAACAGAATAAGAAGCGCACCTATTGAGAAACCTGAAAGACTTACCAACTTTCTTACACCACAAGAATTAAATATATTTTTGCGTTATGCTAAAAAAGAAAGAGTTTCAGACTATACCATTATTCTATTGTTGGCTTACACTGGTATGCGCTCTGGAGAAGCTATTGGAATGTACTGGGAAGATATTGATTTTAAAGAAAATACTGTATCAGTAAAACGTACTAGAGATACGCTCGGAACTCGTAAAACTAAAACGGAAAATAGTTTTCGTACTATTAAAGTAGATGAACTTGTAATTAAACAATTAAAAAATATCGAGCATGGTGTATGCAGCGTAAACTAGAACTTGGTGAACAATTAGAAAATGTAGTTTTGTTTTTCTAAACAATGATGGATCTATGAATTATTATAAAGAACTATTGTCAATTGCGATTAGGAGAATTTACCGCAACATGAAAAAAGATGATATTGAGATTAATAAAATTACGGGTCATGGTTTGAGACACACTCATTGTACAATTCTTTTGAGTCAAGGGTATCAAGTAAAAACAGTCGCAGATAGACTCGGTAATACTCCAGAAACTATTTTTGAAACATACTCACATTCATTTGAGGAATTGGAGGAACAAGCTGTCGTTTCATTCAGTCAATCTTTACAAGCTGGGGCAGTTTCTGGGGCAGAAAAATAAAATATAGCCTGTAGGCTTTGATACTGTAAGCATTAGGGGTAGCTATTGTTTTACTCCCCCTGTAGGCAAAGCATATAATTGCTTTGCTCTTTTTTTGTCCTTTTTTTCAGTTTTATCGTTGAATATTGCGGGTCGGCGCATTCCATGGGGAAACAGGTAAAACACATTCAATTCCGACTAATATAGTTGTATTTGACTTCTTTTTTTCGCAATTTTCCGTTATAATAGAAAAAAACCTAATTTGGAGGCAATAAAAATGAGCCAATTTCAAACAGTACATAATAGAGAACAGACAAGATCCATGAAATGGGACAATCGGAAAGCAATTTTTAACAGTGAAGAAGTATTGCCAATGTGGGTCGCTGACATGGACTTTAAAGCACCTGAAGCAGTGAATAACGCTTTAAAAGAACGCGCACAACATGGCATTTATGGATATACCGTTATTACAGAAGACATTCGTAACAATGTGACGAACTGGATTTCACTGAAACATGGATGGGACGTTGAGACAAACTGGCTTTCATTTAGTCCTGGTGTCATCACAAGCTTACACATCGCCATTCAAACTTTTACAAATGAAGGCGACAATATTTTAATTCAAACACCCGTTTACACTCCATTTTTCAATTTAATTAAAAATGGCAACCGACAAGTCGTGGAAAACGCACTAAAGTATGACGGAAAAACGTACACGATTGATTTTGACGATTTAGAAGAAAAATTAAAAACGGTAAAAGCATTCATTCTTTGTTCACCACATAACCCTGTCGGCCGTGTATGGACGAAAGAGGAATTAACAAAAATTGCTGCACTATGTGAACAACATGATGTACTTGTCTTTTCCGATGAAATTCACGCAGACCTCGTATTTGATGGATATAAACATATTCCATTCGCATCGATTTCAGAGGAAGCACGTGAAAGAACGATTACATGCATGTCGCCGACGAAAACATTTAACTTAGCAGGATTACAAGCATCGTATATCGTAACGAAAAATAACCAAATGCGCGCAAAAATTAATGCTGAACTCGGTTTACAAGGTTTTAATATGTTAAATACAATGGGGGTCATCGCACTAGATGCAGCATATGCAAATGGAAAACCATGGCTAGACCAATTAATGAAAGTAATTGAAGCGAACAAATTATATGCAACGACGAGAATTGAAAATGAAACGAACGGAAAATTAAAAGTGATTGCATCTGAAGCGACGTACTTACTTTGGGTCGACTGCCATGAACTCGGTCTCACTGATAAAGAATTACAAGCTTTCATGATTGAACAAGCGAAGGTCGGTTTAAACGCTGGTTCATCTTACGGTACAGAAGGAGAAAATTTCATGCGGATCAATATCGCTTGCCCAAAAGCGACGCTACAAGAAGGACTCGACCGAATCATTCATGCAGTAAACGCACTTGCCTAAATAATAAATAACAATGACAGAGGATTGTATGTAACAAAATCCTCTGTCATTTTTTTACCCGTGTTGAAAGACGGTCATGCTTCCTAGCGTCATTCAAGATTATAGTTGCAATCAAAATAAGAAAACTCCCCTTCCACCACATTATGTAGTGAAAAAGGAGTTTTATTAATTGTCCTTACGGTCATCGTGTTTATCAATTCGATACTGATCTACATCAAAATCATCGATCATCTTCTCATCTTTTTTCGATTTTTTATAAAAAAGATACATCGTACCAATCGCTAAAATCATAATAAGTACTAACATTATAAAAGCTGGAATATATTCCGATTTATCTTCTGGGAAATACAAAAATTCCATAAACATTCAGTATCACGTCCTTCCTGTACTATTATAGCAAAACTTTTAAACATGTATATATAAACTGTGTTTTATTCGCAAATTTGTGATAAATTTGTCAAAATAAAGTTATATCATATTTTTTTAGGAGGATTTGTTACATGCAAACGATTGAAATTGGACAAATCGTGGAAACTCGTTACAATTCAGGCACATATATCGGAAAAGTCATTCAAGACAAAAGGAACTTTGTACTCATCGAAACATTAGCAGTATTAGAACATCCGACACAAGGTGACTTGCATAATCGTGGTCAAGTAGATGGTGTAGCATTCCATGAACGTAAAGCACTAGCAGAAAGGGAAAAATTTAACGCACGCAAACGTGACACTGTCCCATTTGCAGGCGACGTTCCAACATATGCCGACTCTTTACAAGATGCTGTACAACGTAAAAAGGAAGAGTTACAAGCAGAAAACACCCCATTTAATCAATTATCTTTAGAAAGGATAGCGGATTTAGAAGAACACTATTATAATAAAATATATACAAACTAAAAGGAGCGAATAAATATGAGTATACATATTGGTGCAAAAAAAGGAGATATTGCAGAAACAATTTTACTTCCAGGAGACCCACTTCGTGCAAAATATATTGCCGAAACGTATTTTGAAGATGTTACACAATATAATACTGTCCGAGGAATGTTAGGATTTACAGGAACGTATAAAGGAGAACGTATTTCTGTACAAGGAACTGGGATGGGCGTTCCTTCGATCTCTATTTACGTAGAAGAACTTATTAACGAATACGACGTAAAAAACTTAGTCCGCGTTGGAACTTGTGGTGGCATGAAAGAAGATGTACATGTTCGTGACATTATTTTAGCACAAGCATCTGCAACAGACTCACAAGTAAACCGTAATGTTTTCGGTGGCATTGATTATGCTCCAATCGCTAATTTTGACTTATTGAAAAAAGCATATGATATCGCACAAGAAAAAGAATTAAAAGCACATGTCGGAAATGTTTTTACTTCAGACGTATTTTATCGTGACAACGGTCCAGAAGTGAATGCACTTTTAGCTAAATATAATGTGTTAGGTGTAGAAAAGGAAACGACTGCATTATACACATTAGCAGCGAAATACGATCGCCGTGCTTTAACAATTTTAACGGTGTCAGATCATGTAATTACAGGGGAAGCGACGACTGCCGAAGAGCGTCAAACGACATTCAATGACATGATGGAACTCGCATTAGAAACTGTAACAGAATAATATGGACAAATACAGAACGTTCAAGCTAGTCGATCGTACGAGCTTGAACGTTTTTTACACCAAGACTATGTGAAAAGGTGATGACTATGGCTTTATTAGAAAATTTCCCACTCGTCGCTGCATTAGCAGCCATCGTATTTGCCCAAGTTGTAAAAGTACCGATTCATTTTATTGCAACACGCGAATTTTCCCCAGGGCTCATTTTTGGAACCGGAAGTATGCCGAGCAGTCATTCTGCTGCGGTTGCCGCGTTAACAACAGCAATTGGCATCACATCTGGCGTTAGTTCTGTTCCGTTTGCCATCGCATTCGTCTTCAGTGTCATCACGATGTTTGATGCTTCAGGTGTTCGAAGAGAAGCTGGAGAACATGCCGCATTACTCAATATGCTCGTGAAAGATATTCAAGCATTCACAAAAGAAATGAGCGATTGGCAAAATAAAGAAATATATGAGAAGCGTCAAGAATTAAAAACATTACTCGGCCATAAACCGATTGAAGTATTTTTCGGTGCATTAACCGGTGTCGGTGTCGCTTTTCTTCTTCATCTACTATACTAAAAAAGCGAATGCGTATCATAGCATTCGCTTTTTCTAACAATGGCGCGTGACCGATTTTATGAATCTCTTTCCATACTGTTTACTTGAAATACTTCTTGGACTTCCCCATCATTCCACGCAGCAATCTCTTCTTCTGTAATAGCTCCGTCCCCTTCTTTAATGATGTACACATCAAGCTCCTGCTTGCCCCATATATCATACACTTCTCTCACCGTATCAAAATATAAATCAATTTTATTTCCAGTAATCGCCGCACCAATATCTGTCACCACACCGAGGCCATATCCGGGAATATACAAAATTGTCCCAAGTGGAAAGACGTCCAAGTCAGCCGCAATAGTAGAAATGAGATCACGCACGACTGGCACCCCGGCATATGTAATGCCATATGCGGGATCTCCCTCCGTTTTTCCTGTAGACTCTTCCCCTGCTGTATACCCTGTCGCAACTACCTTTTTCACCGGAAATTGTTCCAAGTCTAGCACATTACTTTTTTGTCCATTAACAGCCTCTTCTTTCAAGTTCTCGATTTTGTGAAATTGTTCTAACATTTTTTCCGTTATCATACTAGTTCCGCTTTCCACTTTTTCCTCATATTTTCTCATTGCATCACCAACAGACATATTCGTCACATCTGTAAACGTCGTATATACTGCCGTTATAAATAAAATCGACATAATCATTTTTCCAACCATTTTTTGACACCTCTCTTTCGTGTCATTTTTGCCCAGTTGAAAAAAATTATACATAAAAAAAGTATTATAAAAGACTGGATCGCTAATCACAGAGAGAAGTTTGAAGATAACGTTCAAAAAGAGATAGCGAAGATCGAAGGTCGTGAAAAAACGGACTGCACGTTCCACGGACTACGACATCGTTATGCTCGTGATCGTTATAACGAAGAAATTCAAAAAGGCTTGACTGAAAGACAAGCGAGAATTCAAGTGTCGCACAAGTTGGGCCATGGTCGTGATGAAGTCACAAAAGTTTACTTATAATTAAATCAATTGGCACTGATATTTTATTCATAAAATTAGTAAAAGATATTCTCTTAAACTTTTAATTAAGAGAATATCTTAATATTTTCATTAATAATCAGTATAAGTTCTTACTGTAATTGTATGACTTGTTCCACTCATTCCACTTACTTTTATTTTTGCAGTACTTTCTGCCATAGGGCCGTCTGGACCATCTGGTGTATTTTGGAATCCCCAACCAGTTTTATATGAAAAGCTATTGCTTGTAGGTGTTTTTGAAAGTTTTTTAAGTCCTGTTCCTGGTAAACCACCATTATGTGCTATAACTTTTCTATTTGATACCTTATATATATTATCATTTGGAGTCCAACTACCACTAACTGAATTCACTCTTATTTGGCCATTACTTTTCTTGCTGTAATCTATAAATAGCTTTGCGTTTACCCCGCCTTCATCTTTTGAAGAACCATTTTCATAAAATGGAGTAATACCGCTTGATGATTCGTCACTTTCAATAGGTATAAATACTTCATAACCTTCTACATTATTAACGATATCTGATTCATTAATATTATTATTAACAGTATCTAATTCATTAATATTTAATTTATTTATTTCTTTTGGATCTATGTTCTTTGTTTCTCCTGTGTCATCATTCGTTATAATAACTTCCACATTATTTTTACTATTAGTCTCTGCACTTGTCGTTACACTAAACGAAAAACCTAAAATAAGAATTAAAGGGACTGCTAACATAAGTATTCTTTTTAACAATTAAAACTCTCCTTTATAATAAAATTATGTTTCTATGATTTAATTACCCTTATTCGCCAAAGTAAAACGCTTTCATACAAAATCTCTTAATAGTCTTTATTTTAATAAATTACGTCACTACAAATATTAATAAAATTATAATTAATAAAATAATTAATAATAAGAATCCCTTCCAACCCAAGCCACCAACTAGGTCAGCAAGATTACTCCCGTGAATACTACTTGACGGATTTTTTAATTCCTTTTGTCTAAGTCTTTCTCTTCTTTCCTCAGGACTTTCATTTTCTTTAGTCATTTTATCTCTCCTTATTCTAAATTCCATTTTTTTGAAATAAACACTAGATAAATATAAACTCCGCAATAAAAATATATCTTTTTATTTTTTTCTAAAATATCCACCATCTCTTTTTACGTTCTTTTTTAGCTGGAGCAAGTTTTTTATTTTGCTGTATTTCATTCAAAACAATCATTAAATTTTTATCTCTTTCTTCCATTCTTTCTAATATTTTTTGATTAAATTCTTCTTGCTGATCTAATCGTTTATTTAACTTCATAAACTCTTGCTCGAACGACCCTCGTTCGAGGGTTTTTAAGGGCGTTCGTTGACCGTTCGAAGGTAGGCTTTCAAGGTCTTTTAAAGCCTGTTGTACTGCACTTTCTATAGTCGAATTAGTCGTTCGAAGGTGTTGTTTTATATTGATTAATAAATCATGTTCTCGTACTGTGAACGCACGACTATTATTTTCGCCTTTTGCAAACTTATAATTTTGCTTTTCGAGTTCAATACACCATTTTCTTAGTGTACCATATGAAATATCTAAGTACTTTGCGATTTCGTGTGTCCAATACGCTTTTTCTTCGCTCATTCGATCAACTCGCTTTCAGGTTTATCTCATTCATCTTTTAACCAGTTGAAATATATCTCTTCTTTTCCATCTCTCTCTTTTATTGTTTCGAGCTGATTGATATAAATTTTCATGTTTTTAATATATATATCTGCTTTTTCTGTTGTTAAACCGCCTTTTTTCACTTCTATATCAATTTCTTGTACCGATTGTAATAACTTACGTGATTGTAACGCTAAATTGTCGTTTTCAAGTGAAATGAATGACAGCATATCGCTCATTACATTTTCGTACATGTTACGTAGTAGTGCTAATTGCTTTTCTGTTGCTCCAATCTCATTTCTTCCTTTTGAAAAATGTAACGTAAAATGAGTAATTTAGCGACCTACTTTTTTTTCGGTATACCAGCACTCGAATTCTGTATGTTCATTTATTTCGGCAATAGCAATATCAATAACACCACGTTTTAATTCAGATGTGTTTTTATATATGTCTGTCTATTTTCTACGTTAAATAAACGCATTACTTCCTCTTTTGAAAGTGTTTTATGCCATGCACCGTAACTACCTTTTAGAAAGTCATACAATATCCATGAAAAACCACTTTTAAATTTACTCGTTATCGCTAGATCAGTTAATACAAAATTATCTTTTAGGTCAAGTATGTGTTGTAATAGCGAATTAGACCACTCGAACTCAAATTTCCCCTCTTTATAATGGATACGCTGAAACACACGGATAAACTCAATAAAGTGAAACGTCGATACGCTCCACCTTAAATACTTTAGAACATTTGATAGCCAGTTTTTCGTAACATTTTTATAACAATACCAGAAACGATTGCACCAGCAAATCCAGATCCTAACACAATCACATCGACCGTGTTTAAAGATTGAATCGTGCTACCAACTTGCGCAAATGCTTCTCCTGTATTACTAAAATAAGATCCAAACGAGTTATTACTAATAACATACAAAATGATAAACGGATATAAAATGGCCATTAACCATGTTTTACGTAATAACATATTTAAAATAAATGCAATCCCGAAAAAGATAACGAAATATAACAGCACCGATACAATTAATTGAATCAAAAGCCTTTCTCCTCTCATGCTAAAAACGACGCATTTTTTTCTCTTCTTACATTTTATAATTGTCCTGCACAAAATGCAAAGACTATCGCTCTATTTCCTCAAACATATTGATTTTAAGAATAGCCAGTTTTATGGTATTATGAAATAGATTGTATAACGGTCGGAATAGTTGGAGGGAAAATGATGACTGAGCAACAAAAAGTATATGATATAACTGTGTTAGGTGCAGGTCCAGCTGGATTATTTACAGCTTTTTATGGGGGAATGCGCGCTGCTAGCGTGAAAGTAATTGAAAGCTTGCCACATACCGGCGGGCAATTAACTGCTTTATACCCTGAAAAATATATTTATGATGTTGCGGGATTTCCAAAAATCCGTGCACAAGAATTAGTCGATAATTTAGAAAAACAACTAAAATTATTCGACGCAGACATTTGTTTAAGCCAAGCAGTACAAGAATTAGAAAAGCTAGAAGATGGCACATTCAAATTAACGACAAACACGGGTGAAGAACATTTTTCCAAAGTCGTGATCATTACGGCTGGAAACGGTGCATTTGAACCACGTCGTTTAAATATTGGCGAGTCAGAAAGCTTCGATGGGAATAATTTACACTATTACGTGAAGAACATGAACGCTTTCAAAGATAAAAAAGTTGCCATCTTAGGTGGCGGTGACTCTGCAGTGGACTGGGCATTAATGTTAGAACCAATCGCCGAAAAAGTAACTTTAGTCCATCGTCGTAACGAATTTCGTGCACACGAATCAAGTATCGAGCAATTAGACAATTCTAAAGTGGAAAAATTAACCCCTTTCGTGCCAACAGACATTGAAGGCAACGAGAAAATTGAACGTCTCGTTTTACAAGAAACTAGAGGCGAAAAAATTATTAAATTAGACGTAGACGAAGTCATCTGTAACTACGGTTTCATTTCCAAACTTGGTCCAATCGCTAATTGGGGCCTTGATATCGAACGAAACAGTATCGTCGTCAACCAAAAAATGGAAACAAACATTCCAGGAATTTACGCGGTTGGAGACATTAACACGTTTGACGGAAAAGTAAAACTAATCGCCACAGGATTCGGGGAAGGACCGACTGCTGTAAACAACGCAATGCAATTCATCGACCCGAAAGCACGTGTCCAACCTAAGCATTCCACGTCGATGTTCTAAAATGAAAACTAGCTCCTATCCTCGATGCGGTAGGAGCTAGTTTTTTTTGTGAGGTGGCATGGGTTTAGTTCTAGTTGGTGTGAATAAATCGTGTAATTACGCAAGTATTTGGTGAAATCGCCGAGAACTTGCGGATATATCTCATAATTCCGCAAGTACTCAGATAAATCACCACGAACTTGCGGATATGTCTCATAATTCCGCAAGTACTCAGCTGAATCACCACGAACTTGCGAATATATCTCATAATTCCGCAAGTAATCAGAAAAATCCCCACGAACTTGCGGATATATCACGTAATTCCGCAAGTAATCAGATAAATCCCCATGAACTTGCGGATATATCACGTAATTCCGCAAGTAATCAGATAAATCGCCGGGAACTTGCGGATATATCTCATAATTCCGCAAGTACTCAGATAAATCGCCGGGAACTTGCGGATATGTCTCATAATTCCGCAAGTAATCAGATAAATCACCGGGAACTTGCGGATATATCTCATAATTCCGCAAGTAATCAGATAAATCCCCATGAACTTGCGGATATATCACGCAACATTTTGATGTATTTTTTTCTTCTTCCGACGCTTTACTAGCCAACGAATACCGAACACGAGCACCAATACAACGCCAGCAACAATTCCGTACAAACCAAGCACAATCCCGTTTGGTTTACTTAAAATACTGGATAAACTTTTATCATCATCCATAATTTTTCTATCTTTTAGTTGTGCATAATCAGCTGGCACTTGCGGAATACCGTCCACCGGAGCAAATGATTGTAAGTAAGCAGCAATCGCATACCACTCTTTCACCTCACTGCCATCCTCTAAGTGCAAAATTTGCGCCTCATAATCTGTAATCACTTCGCCGTCTTTCGTCTTCGGTTCCACTGATAGCAGGTTGAATGATTTTTCCCCGACGACAGGTAACATTTGTGCGGAATATAATCCTGCAACAATGCGATACAATTTGTCATCTTCAATCTCTTCAAGCGTTCCATCCGGATTCTGAATCGCGACATCTGTCACTTTATTAAATAAAATTCGATTTGGATTGAATGTATAAGTTAACCCCGACACATACAACTGTGCGGACGGCATAATCGGCGCAACAGATGCGTCCACCTCCGCGACCGTGCGCAATTCTTTTCCTGTAATGTACACGTCAATAACCGGGTAGCCTGATGTTCCATCCGCCCCAATTCCGAGCGAACTTACGTTGAACACATCTGACGTTGTAATAGCTCCTTTATAAAAAGAATTTCGAATAACACCAGAGGGAATAACTGCCGCCGTAATTTCTTCGTAATCTTCCCCTTCGATTTGCTTAATCGTATCGATGTACGCATCGCCGATTAAATTTCCAATCGTCGTTTCCTCTAATTTTTTCCCAACAGATGAGAACTCAGTAAAATCAAATGGAGAATTTGCAATCACCTCATCATAGTCTAAATCAAACATACTTAAATAATCTTCTTGTACAACCTCTTTAAACCCATCAATCATTTTAGCAATTTTTTCATTCGGTTCAATCGTTTCATCAATGTGAATGAGGTCATATTTCGTTAAATCCCAACGACCATCCTCTTTTTGCACGAGTTCCATCTTACCTAGATTTTCACCATATTCGCCAGCAGAGCCGATAACCGTATCCCCACTTATAATTGGCTCTTCCAATGTCGTATGTGTGTGTCCACTAATAATCACATCGATTTCAGGAACTTTTTCTGCTAATACCTCATCTTCAGACACCTTTTTCGTCTCGGATGTTCCTGAGTGTGACGACGCAATGATCATATCCACATTTTCTTTTTGCAAAATTTTAACCGTCTTTTTCGCTGTTTCAACATTATCGTCAAAAGTGACGCCAGACATTGGCGCGTTAGATGCCGCATCTTCCCCCAGCAATCCAATCACACCAATTTTCACCCCCTTTTTCTCGATAATATCATATGGTAACACTCCGTACTCATCCATCGCTTCTTTCAAAAATGCAATATCATCCGCCATTTTGCCATCATCGTCTTTTGGAAAATGGACATTCGAAGCGACAATTTTCGGTAAAGGAATATCACGTGCGACCGCTGATTTTAATGCCTCTGCAAGCCCTTCGGCACGGAAATCAAACTCATGATTTCCATATGTGATCGCGTCATAATCCATCTGCCCCATAATTTGCATCATCGGTGTATGAGTCGTAAAAATGGTCTGAAACAAGGTCCCCATCGAGTAATCCCCAGCATCAACTAAAAATGCATCAGGATTTTCTTTACGCTCGTTTTCCACTGCAGTAAACATGCGTGCCATACCACCAACTAATTGTTTGACGCCTTCCCGCTCTACCTCAAACGGATATAAATTATCGTGTAAATCATGTGTAAATAAAATGGTCACCTTATTTTCCTCTGCTGCAAACACATCTGTTTTTCCAAAAATGACGAAGAAAACAAGTGCCACTCCAATCAAAATTTTTCGCATCCCCATTGCCCCCTTTTTCTCTTATGCAAAATAAGGATTCCCACGTAAACCGACCCAAATATCTGAATTCTCTAGTTCGGTTGCAATTTGTAACAATGTATGGTCATACCCTTTCGGTGCGACGAATTGTACCCCAATCGGCAATCCTTCCTCTGTCATATGTACCGGAACACTAATCGCCGGCTGACCTGTTAGGTTCGCTAACTGTGTAAACGGTGTGTACGTTAAACTCGGTAAAAACATATCATAAATAAGTGCTTGCTGATCCTCTGCCGTTTTCATCGTATCCATCGCTTCGATTAATTTGGCAGCTTTTTCATCCGAAGCAGTTAACTCTCCAATCTCAGGCGCTCCAAACGCTGCTGCAGGTGTCACATAAAAATCATACGTTTCATGAAAAATTGCCATTTGTTCTGCCGCTACATCCCATGATGCTAGACTACTAGAAAATTCTGCCGCCGATACATTTTTTCCTGCTACATTTAATAACCAAGTTTCCAGTTCTACATCGTCTGACGTAATTGGTTTGCCAACCATGCTTTCCAAATTATGCATTAATGTCGCCATTTCTCCACTGTTCATTAAAAAATAATTACGCATTAATTCATGACCATCCACGCCATTATCCACTTCTTCCACTTCATGGCCGGCTTTCTCTAACCATTTTACCGTTGTATAAACAGCCTCTTTCGCCTCTTCACTCACTGGAGTACCGACAGGCGATTTCACTGTAAAGCCAATTTTTAATGGACGAGTAAATCCTTTTTTCGCTGTTCGTTCATACCCTTCCGTAAATAATGGAGTCTGAAATGCAGCTTGTTGCTGTACGACTTGCAGTTCATCCAACATCCGAGCACTATCTCGTACAGATTTTGTTAACACAAATTCAATCGCGGCACCTTGCCAATTTCGTCCAGATCCAGGTCCTACCGCAGTACGGCCCCGTGTCGGTTTCAAGCCAACTAGTCCACTAAAAGATGCCGGAATTCGGATCGAACCACCGCCATCACTCGCTCCCGCAATAGGCACTACACCTGATGATACAAGTGCGGCCGCCCCACCACTTGATCCACCTGGTGCATGATTTTTATTCCATGCGTTTCGAGTAGGTCCGTGTAATTTATTTTCTGTAATATTTTTTAATGCGAATTCTGGTGTCGTTGAGTTTCCGACAGAAATGACACCCGTATGCAGCAAGCTTTTCGTAAAATTCGCTGTTACTGGTGCAATCGCATCTTTCATTAAACGCGACCCGCCAGTCGTCGGTTCCCCAGCAATCGTCTGTGAAATATCTTTTAATGCTGTTGGTACGCCGGCGAAAGCCCCTTTTCGTCCTTCCGCTCCTTCTGCAAACGCCTTTTCCTTTCTTACATAAGAAACCGCATTCAATTCTGGCTGCACTTTTTCTAATTGCTCGAAGCTCGCCTGTAACACTTCCTCTTGCGACACCGCTTTTTCCTCCAACATTTTCGCAAGTGCGACGCCATCTAACTGTATAAATTCTTCTCGTTTCACAAAAATCCCCCTCTTATATTCTCCCTTTATCATAGCAACTTTTTACATAGAAATATACGAATTCACACAAAAAAGCGAACGACCATTTTGTACTATGTATTTTTTATTTTAAGAAAATTGATACCTATTTTCTCAGCGCCATCTTTTACGGTGTAAAAAATTATTGCGTAATTGTTCGCGAAAAAAAACAACTTCCAACGAAAATATCGTTAAAAAGTTGTTTTGTATGTCTACTTCTAGCAGTCGCCAGGCGCTCCAGCTTCTTCCGCAGTACGGAAAGACGAGCCACAGCCACAAGAGAGGACAGCATTTGGATTATTAATACTGAACCCGCCACCCATCATATTTTGCTTAAAATCAATGACTGTATTTTCAATGATTGGAATATCTTGTTTTGTAATAATGACAGGAATTTCATTCACTTCCTCTACAAATTCCAATTCCTCATTCACTTCCTCATCAAACCCTAACGCGTAAGAAAGGCCACTACATCCGCCACCTTTCACACCGAAACGTAACATAGCTTCACTTGATTCTTCTTTCATCATTTCTTTAATTTGATTGCGTGCATCATCTGTAATTTGAATCGTCAATGTAAGCCCTCCTTTTCTATCACTTACTTTATATTATACAAATCCATTTCTAATCATTCAAGCTATTCATCTTGCTAATTGGGAACTGTTTTCATTTACATTTTGCAAGAAACACGGTAAAATAAAAATAGCTTAACTTATATAATAATTTAATTTTACAATATATTAGGAGGAATTCCGATGACAATGCATGAACAAGTTCAAGAAGTATTAAATAAATTACGCCCATTTTTATTACGTGATGGGGGAGATGTTCAATTAGTGGACGTTGACGAGGACGGTGTCGTTCAATTACGCCTAATGGGTGCATGCGGAAACTGCCCAAGTTCAGCAATCACACTAAAAGCTGGAATCGAACGTGCGCTAACAACAGAAATCCCTGGCGTAAAAGAAATCGAACAAGTATTTTAATAATACTTCATTACAATAATGTCTATCCCTATTTGGGTAGGCATTATTTTTTTATGAAAAATGGATACGTAGGCTGTACATAGTGAAACAGAGAAACTAATTCCGCAAGTGTAGGTGGAAATCGCGGGAAACTTGCGGATATATTGCTTAATTTCGCAAGTGGAGGCAAAAATCACGGGGAACTTGCGGATATATTGCTTAATTTCGCAAGTGGAGGCAAAAATCACGGGGAACTTGCGGATATATCAACTAATTACGCAAGTGTAAGCAAAAATCTCGGGGAACTTGCGAATATATCGCTTAATTCCGCAAGTGTAGGTGGAAATCGCGGGAAACTTGCGGATATATCAACTAATTACGCAAGTGTAAGCAAAAATCTCGATGAACTTGCGGATATATCACTTAATTTCGCAAGTGCAAGCGGAAATCGCGAAGAACTTGCGGATATATCGCTTAATTCCGCAAGTGAACGAGAAAATCTCGACCAACTTGCGGATATATCACGGAATTTCGCAAGTGCAAGCAGAAATCTCGATGAACTTGCGAATATATCGCTTAATTTCGCAAGTGCAGGCGAAAATCGTGAGCAACTTGCGAATATATCGCTTAATTCCGCAAGTGCAGGCGAAAATCGTGAGCAACTTGCGGATATATCACTTAATTCCGCAAGTGCAGGCGAAAATCTCGGAGAACTTGCAGATATATCACAGATTTCCGCAAGTGCAAGCAGAAATCTCGAAGAACTTGCGAATATATCACGGAATTCCGCAAGTGAACGCAATAATCTCAACCAACTTGC
The DNA here is from genome assembly GCF_037072005.1 of Pseudogracilibacillus sp. SO10305. NCBI lineage: Bacteria > Bacillati > Bacillota > Bacilli > Caryophanales > Bacillaceae > Pseudogracilibacillus > Pseudogracilibacillus sp. SO10305. The sequence goes on from NZ_JAXHDE010000002.1 coordinate 18,178, forward strand.
GAATATATCCTCTCCAAACCCACTACCATCCCCTATTCTGTCACCTCAGTTACTGGTGCGCCACCACGCAACACGGCACTGACGTTCTTCAAGCATAAATTCAGCATCGCTTCCCGCGTTTCCACCGAGGCAGAACCGATATGCGGGAGCAGCACGGCATTATCTAAACGAACGAATGGATGATCTGCGGAGATAGGCTCTTTCTCAAAAACGTCCAAGCCGGCTGCACGGATGGTGCCATTTTTCAACGCGTCGTATAGAGCCGCTTCATCCACGACACCCCCACGAGATACATTAATAAAAATGGCTGAATTTTTCATCCTTGCAAAAGCGTCCTCATCGAACATTTTTTCTGTCGCTTCGCTTAACGGAACGAGTGACAACACAAAATCTGATTGTGCTAATAACTCATCAAAATTCGCATACGACAAATTAAGTTCCGCCTCTACCTCTTTTTTTCGCGAACGGTTATGGTATAGCACATCCATTTGAAATCCGTTCGCCCGGCGTGCAACTGCTTCACCGATTCGTCCCATCCCGACAATGCCCAATGTCTTCCCGTACACATCTGCTCCGGCGAGCGTAAATGGTGACCAGTCGCCCCATTTATTTTCTTCAATCGTTTTCGATGCCTCGACAATGCGTCGCGCTGTCGACATCAACAATGTAAACGCCAAGTCTGCCGTCGTTTCCGTTAATACATCCGGCGTGTTCGTTATTGTTACACCGTATTTTCTCGCTGCCGTAATATCGACATTATCATAGCCAACCGCATTATTCGCAACGATTTCTAAATGATCATTCGCTTGAAAAAACTCGGCGTCCATTTTTTCTGTTAATAAACAAATAACTCCGTCCGCTTTTTTTGCTTCTTGAAATAACACATCACGTGGGACTGGCGTTGTTTCACTTTCCCACATCGAAATGTCAAATTCATTTTCATAAGGCGCAATGAGATGCGCAGGAATGTTTCTCGTTATGTATATTTTCTTTTTCCCCATTTTCTCACCCTCCTAAAACTTTTCTTTAGTGTATCATATGGACCAATCATTCGCCTGAATATTCCGTCCTCTTCACCTAAGCCAAAAGTATCATTCATTATGGATTCCACTTCATCCATGTTACACTACATATATAGCATAATTTTCACTCTATTTGCAATATACTAGTAGAAATGGTTTTTACGTTGAAAGTGAGTTGGTAAAGATGGCTGAAAAACAGACTGAATTAGAAAAAATTGCCCGTCAAAAATTAATGGATCGTGGTGTAGAAATTCAAGATATCGCAGAATTAGTTTACTATTTACAAGTAAAATATTATCAAGAATTAACGATGGAAGATTGTGTCCATAACGTTAACCGTGTCCTAACGAAACGCGAGGTGCAACATGCGATTCTAACGGGGATTGAACTTGATGAACTTGCAGAAAAAGGGTTATTATCTGAACCCTTACAAGATATCATCCATCGTGATGAAGGATTATATGGCATCGATGAAGTAATCGCCTTATCGATTGTCAATGTGTATGGTTCCATCGGTTTTACAAGTTACGGATATGTCGATAAGAAAAAGCCGGGAATCTTACGTCAATTAAACAAACATGAAAATGGAACAGTCCATACCTTTTTAGATGATATCGTCGGTGCGATTGCAGCGGCAGCAGCTTCAAGGCTTGCCCACTCCACTGCAGGAGATATTGTCGAAGGATAAACATAAAAAAACTTGCCTAGCGTCACACATTAGCAAACGCTGTAGGCAAGTTTTTTTTACGACATCTTTTCCTCTATCCAACTATAAAGGTCGTCCATAATATAAGTAGGCTTCTCCGCTTTCGGCACGTCCGCCACATCTTCACGGGAACTAAAACCAGTTAACACCATCAAAGTATCCATCCGTGCATGCACCCCAGCTAAAATGTCAGTCGTATAATTATCCCCAACCATGAGTACTTCTTCTCGATCCAGTCCAATCATACGAAGCGCTTCTTCCATAATTATCGGTTCCGGTTTTCCAACAAAAATTGGTGCCACGCCTGTGCTCACTGATACGACAGATGTTAGTGAACCATTGCCAGGTAATAACCCTTCTTCTGTCGGAATCGCTGCATCTTTATTCGTCGAAATAAATGTCGCACCATCGCGTACATGTAATGCAGCCGTTTTTAATTTTTCATATGAAATCTCTCGGTCGATTCCCATCACAACAAAATCGACGTCTAATGTGCTCTCTTTCAGACCGACTTTTTCACAAGCTTCATGCAATCCTTTTTCCCCGATAATATAACATGTAGCACCCTGTTTTTCTCGAGCAATGTATTTCGCTGTCGCACTAGCCGATGTTAACACATGGTCTGGCGTTGTATCGATACCAAACGTCGCCAATTTTTCCACGACCATCTCTTCTGTCGCCGAGGAATTATTCGTCACGAATACGTACGGAATATGTCGTTCCTGCAACGTTTTAATAAAAGCACTCGCCCCATCAATCGGAGCCTTCCCACGATACATCGTGCCATCTAAATCAATTAAATATCCTTTATAACTCAAAACACCAATCCCCCTAAAATATATCAAGAAAAAGAGGCGAGCAATTTACGACTACGCCTCTTCTTTTTCTTCTGGTTGTGAAATATACCAACAGCAATATTTGTCGCCACTCGTCATGCAAGCATCAGCGACAACATGACTACCTGGAAATACATTTCGCACCATATCTTTTTCATAATGACAAATTTGACGATAATTAGAAGATACATTATAAATCGGACAGTTAAAATTTTTGAATGAATATTGACCATTCGCTAATTTTTCATATTCAATCATATACCCTTTACGCTCCTGGACATCGGCCATTAACGCAATTTTTTCGTCAAATGAAGCACCATCTGTTTTCGCTTTAATCTCGTCCTCGTCACGATCCACCCGACGCTTTAAAAGATCATTCACCGCTTCCGGCCCTTGCAATTCCTCTACATCACGCAAAATTTCAACCGGAAGTTCCTGATATTGATTCGGAAACGTTTCATGTCCCTTCGTTGTCAATGCATACGTATGAAACGGTCGCCCAATCTCCTGTTTGACGACACGTTCACGGACAAATTTTTGCCGAATTAAATCATTTAGATGACGGCGAATCGCTACTTCCGAAATCGTAAAATATTCCAATAATTCCTTAATGGTCACTTCGTCGTCCTTTTTTAAAATGTGTAAAATTTTTTCTTTCGTCGTTTTTCTTGCCACGTAATCATCCCCTAGGATTCATTTGAAAATGCATTTGCAACTCCTAATTCATTCACCAAATATTGTCTTATATGTGTACTAAACATTTTTAAAACAGGCAATTGATCAAAAAATGTTTTTTCGACATGTGTATGATCGATCGCTAAATAATCTTGTACGAGCATTTGACGTAAATCAATGACCGCTTTATATGCCACTTCTTCCTCAGCGGAAATCACTTTTTCATCTACTAAAATATCGATAATATCGTGATAACTTCCCGGATCACGCATAATAAATCCATCAATCATCATATTACCAACATCTAAAATCGACTCAATAACGACGTGTACTACACGCTCTAAGCCTAATTTTTCTATGTCGCTTGCAAAAGATTTCGTCTCTTGTGCAATCGTAATTAATTCATCAATATGTGTTACTGTTTGTTCAATTTCACTTCGATTTACAAAATACATTTCATATCCCTCGCTATCTTCCATTCCTACCTATATCATATCATATTTTACAATTAGTTTAAAAATGTTGTAATAATTAGAATTCTTCTGTTTCCATGATATACTATTCTTATAGGAAAATGGAAAGGAATGGTTGCCATGACGAATGTAATAGCTCTTCACATAAAAAATAATTTATTACATTTAGACGCCACAGAAATTAGTACATTAATTCGAACGAAAAAAGTATCGAGTGAAGAGGTTATACGTGTATATATCGACCATATACAGGCAGTCAATCCTATGTTAAATGCTGTCGTAGAAGAACGATTCGATGCAGCTATAGAAGAAGCAAAGGAAAAAGACGCAAATATTGACGAAGTAAACTTAAAATTTCAACCTTTGTACGGTGTCCCTGTGAGCATAAAGGAATCGATTCATGTTGCAGGGATGAAAACAACAGGTGGTATTAGTCATCGCGCTGATATTATTGTAAAAAATGACGCACATGTCGTAGAGCAATTAAAGCGTGCTGGTGCAATCATTCTTTGTAAAACGAACACACCCGCATTATGCTTTTGCCACGAAACAGACAACACACTGTTCGGACGGACGAATAATGCATGGGATATGAAACGAACTGCTGGAGGTTCAAGTGGTGGAGAAGGTGCCCTTATCGGAGTCGGTGGTGCACCGATTGGGATTGGCTCAGATATTGGGGGCTCGATTCGCTTTCCAAGCCATTTTAACGGGGTAGTCGGTTTTAAGCCAGGAAAAAATCAAGTTTCCACAACAGGACATTTCCCACCAGATACACATCACTTAAAAGCTCGTATGTCAACAATCGGTCCTATCGGAAAATCTGTCCGCGATATGAAATTATTGTACCGATTGATTCAACAAGAGCAACCACGAAAAGCGTTATATGAACGAATGCAAGTTGATGTTTTACCCGCTGATATCGGTTTTCCATTATCAGAAAAAACGACGGAATTACTTGGAGAAGTATATGAACTCGTTTCCCATACGTACAATAGTACAACGACGATTCCGCCATTTTTTAATGATAGTGCAACAATTTGGCAAGAAATCATGTCACATGATGGGGGAAGAGAAATAACAACACTTGCTTTTAACACCGATCGTATCAACATTTTTAAAGAATATATGAAGTCAAAACTGAAACGAAATACGAAACATCATCCATATTTATTATGGTCACTCGTCGGTGCGAATATGTTCAAACCGTCACAAAAAAGATTGAAAGAGATGGAGCAATTTTTAAATGAAGGCGACCGAACATTAGATAGTTATTTATCAAATCGTCTACTCGTCTTCCCTGTTTACCATACTGGTGCATTAAAACATGGCGAAACATATAAAGAGATTTTTTCGATTAAACGAACGTTTCTGCAATATTTACCATATACCGTTTATGCGAACGTGTGGGGTTTACCATCATTAGTCATCCCAGTTGGCACCGATCATAATGGATTGCCAATCGCCATTCAAATTATGAGTAAAGTTGGAAACGAAGATGCGATCTTCCTTCTCGGTGAAAAAATTGAAAAACATTTTGGCGGATACAAACGAAGCACGGTTTATGACAAACCATAAAAAGTAACGCAATAAGCTTTCAACATTTTTATTATTATACGTATAAATCATTCCTTTTTTCGTACACTATTCGATAAAAGGAATGATATTTTTATGAGCAAAGAAAAACGAGTCGTATATGATGCAGGCGAAGATGAGCGTGAACGTCGCCGGGAAGAAAAAGGTGCCGTGTTTGAACGCACCGAGGAATTAGACCATTTTGAGCCATTATCAAACGAAGAGAATATGCAAGATATCGTCGTCCCCGAAGAATTTCCTGACGGCCCGTTCGGCTCCCCAATTCGAAAAGATGCCCTTGTCGAAAGAAAATCAACGAAATGGCGCGAAGGACAACGTAGCATTAGTGCCTACACATATGCGGATAAAGATCGGCACGATGACTTACCACGTCAAATGCCCGGCGCCCATCCACTACACGATGAATGAGAAAAGCCACCTAGCAAACGCACTAGGTGGCTTTTCAACGTCAGTTTACGAGGGAGATTCACTATCGCTCCCTATTCATCCACTTTTTTCAAAATAAAATACGCACAACCAAAATTACAATATTCTAAAATATAATCTTCCACCATATCAATCCTTGAATCATATGTTGCCTTCGAACGCTCCGCATTATAAAATCCTTTTAAACGGAGCTGGCTGTAACCCCAATCTCCAACGATATAATCATACTTCTTCAATACATCTGTATATCTTTCCCCGATCGCTTCCTCATCAAAACCTTCACGAACGTTTTCCACTATTTCATATTTTTTACCATTAAGTTCAATCATTTTGAGTTCACCTCATCTATATAACAAATTATGTATGAAATAAAAAAGTCTTCACAATATATAAAGAGTACCATAAAAGTTAGAAAAACAAGAATAAAAAGGAGCGCATTCCATTGTTTCGTCTCATTTTTATCATTATCCTTACTACCATCGTCCTTTTTCCAGAAGGAACAAACGCCAATGATCAACAAAAACTATATGAACAACGATTACAGCTTTATAAAAAAACTGCCGCCATCTCGCATGTACCATGGTATTATATTGCCGCAATTGATCAGTACGAACGAAATAAACAATCAAATGAGGAAGAGCCGCTCATCGCCATAACATTTGAGCCTGTCAAGTGGTACGGCATCGGCAATCTACACGAGAAAAATGCCGCCATCATCCGTGCATCAAATGGTATCGGATTGGACGGAAACGGTGATGGCCTGGCAGACCCAAATGATCCCGAAGACGTACTATACACGATGGCTTCCTATATAACGAAGGACGGTATCAAAGAAGAAGATATCAAAATTGCCCTCTGGGAATATTACAAAAAAGATTTAACCGTCAAAACGATTATGAATAATGCCAAAGTGTTTCAATTTTTCAAAACGACGATTTTAACAGACCGCTCCTTCCCAGTCGACACGAATTACATTTACAATTATAAAAGTTCTTGGGGAGCCGGCCGTGGTTTCGGTGGGAACCGCATCCATGAAGGGACAGATATTTTTGCTCATTACGGTACCCCTGTAAAATCGACGACATATGGGGTCGTTGAATTAAAAGGTTGGAACTTATATGGCGGCTGGCGCGTCGGTATTCGCGATATTTACAATATTTATCACTATTATGCACATTTACAAAATTATGAAGATGGCATTGAAATTGGAAAGATTGTCAAACCTGGTGACATTATTGGCACGGTCGGTGCTACCGGTTATGGTCCACCCGGTACATCGGGAAAATTTCCCCCACATTTACATTACGGCATGTACCAATATAACGGAAAAAATGAATGGGCCTTTGATCCATTTCCGTATTTGCAACGTTGGGAAAGGATGGAATAAAAGATACGAGCACCCATATAAAAACCTGAAAATGAGTTTCTTCCACTCATTTCCAGGTTTTTTGAAATTTTTTAATTTTTATTGCTGCGGGCCTTGTTCACTGCATTTACTATACTTGCAACGAGCCCACCCCATATAATGACAATTCCAATTACCATCATTATTACTGAACTAGCGGTCATCATAATCACCTTCTTCAGGGTTCTTCTTCCACGGTAATAATCCGATAACGATACCGATGACGAGCGCTCCAATAGCGACTGCCCATCCGCTGTAATTAATGAAGAAATCTGGATATCCTTCATAGTTTCCATTATCTGTCGGGAAGAGTCTTAGTAAGTTCGTTCTAAATAAATCGAATAACATATAACCTAATACGATTGGCGTAATGACACCTAAACTAATCGTCCACCAGTTTCCTAGTCGAATATCAGAAATTTCATTTGCGTGGTCTTTAAATGTTTTCAACTTACGGAAAACCCATGCAACTAATACAACTTCCACAAGTCCAAGTACTGCCACACCAAATTGGTTAATGAAATAGTCGGCAGCATCTAAGAAATTTAATCCGCCACGTGTAGCATAAATAAATGCGATTAGCGCTGATGCTCCCCCACCAAACAGTACGGCCTTCGTACGCGATAAACCGAATTTGTCTTGCAATCCGGCAATATACGTTTCACAAATTGATAATAGAGAAGTAAATCCAGCTAATACGAGGGATAGGAAAAATAATACCCCGAAAAATTCATTGAATGCTGGGAATTCATTAATGATGGCCGGGAATACCATGAAGGCAAGCCCAACTCCTCCTTCTACAACTTCATCGACAGCGACTCCTTGTTGCGCCGCCATAAATCCTAGGACTGAGAAAACTCCAATCCCTGCAAGTAATTCGAAACCTGAGTTACTAAATCCTGTAATGAATGCGTTGTTCGTAATATCAGATTTTTTCGGTAAATAACTCGAGTACGTAATCATAATCGCAAATGCAATGGATAAACTGAAGAAAATTTGCCCATATGCCGCGACCCATACTTCCCCAGATAAAATTTGTGAGAAGTCTGGTTTGAAGAACGCATCAAGTCCCTCTAGTGCTCCAGGTAATGTAATTGCTCTAAAAACGATAATTAAGAAAACAACTACTAATGTCGGGATCATAATTCTGTTTGCAATTTCTAAACCTCGTTTTACACCTAAAAATAAAATGAATAATACGATTGCCCAAACGACAACGAGCGGAATTGCAACCCCCGGTACTAACCCTCCAAATGTTCCTGGATCTGCTACTTGTAAATAATCACCGACTAAAAACGCTGTTGGATCCTCACCCCATTTTAGATTGAATGAGAAAATCGTGTATGAAATTGCCCATGCGATAATAACGGAGTAATAAGTCGCAATAACGAAGGCAACCATAACAGCCCACCAGCCAACTCCTTCTGCTTTTTTATTCATTCTACGATACGTAAGCGGTGCTGCACCACGATATTTATGCCCCATCGTAAATTCCATAATTAAAATCGGAATCCCCGCTGTCAGTAACGCGAATAAATACGGGATAAAGAAAGCCCCTCCACCATTTTCATACGCTACAGCTGGAAATCGCCAAATATTACCTAACCCTACTGCGGATCCAATTGCAGCCATAATAAAACCGGCTCTCGTCCCCCATTGTGAACGTTCTTCCATAAAACAACCTCCTTTTTAGTTGGAATTTTCTAACAATTATAACTATGACGTCATAAAATGATAGAATTATCTGATTTCCATTATTATAGCAACGGTCGAAAATAATGTCAAAACGAATTGTAAGCGCTATAGATTGTGGGATGACAAGAAACGCCCAGCATTCCTTATCCCATAAGGGTTTGCACATTTTGTCTAAAATTGAATTTCGTTGAAACTTTTTGTTGATATTGACAAGAGGTGCGCGCCCTTCGTTTTTATCTTGATAATGGATGGTGCACGCCCCTCTTATAATTTCAGTCGCTTATTTTATCGGATATTATTCACTATTCTTCTGCTTCGGCACAGAAATGCTCGGTCCTTCATCTCCACTACCAGCATTATAAAACTCCGGTACATCTCCCATAATGACGCGCGAATCAATGAAAACACGCGTGCTCACTTCTGCCGTCTGTGTCAAAAATGGAATCACAATTTGAATGGACACATCGACCGGGATATAAATTTCAACGAGTGCCGCATTGACCCCAAACTCCTTCACTTCATGGACGACATCCGACCGTAAACTTCCAACAATCTCAAAGTGAACAGGAATTTTCGGTCCTAAATTAGCAAGAATTGTGTTCCCTGTCGCCTGCCCAATGGGAATTTCAACGACCGTCGGATCTTTAGCTGCTAAATCTCCTACCGTATCCCCAAACTCAATCGGCTTCATATTGGGATCATCTAAATCGAGCTGTTCTCCTTTATTCATCCCATACAAAAAATACTCCGCTCGCTCCGTCGCCGACCGTAACGCCCTATTCACCGCTTCCGAATTCCATCCGAGTGTGGCGACATTGCCATTTTGATCAAATTGCACATCAATTAAATCATCAAATGTTATATTTTCCGTCGATTTTACCGCAGAATTAATCGTTCGCGTGGCAAACTCAATCGTTTTTAATTCCGCAATATCCATTAATACTGGACGAATTTTTCGATCGATAATAATTAACATCGTCAAAACTGTCGCAAAAAATAAAATGAGTGCCAAGTAAAATACATGTTTCCGCGTCATATAAAACTGGCGTCTCCGCATTGCACCACCTCGATTCATTTATATGAACAAAACTGATGTTTTATACTATATTTTCGGTTGAATCGAAATAAGTTGATGATCTAGGAATCTTGCAAGTTTTGTGTGGAATCTTGCAAGTTTGTGCGGCATTCTTGCAACTTTATGCCGCATTCTTGCAACTTCACACCTTATTCTTGCAACTGCACACCTCATTCTTGCAACTCTACCCCATATTCTTGCAACTTCACACCTTATTCTTGCAACTTCACACCAGATTCTTGCAACTCTACCCCATATTCTTGCAACTTCACACCAGATTCTTGCAACTTCACACCAGATTCTTGCAACTCTACCTCATATTCTTGCAACTGCACACCAGATTCTTGCAACTTCAACCTGCATTCTTGCAACTTCAACCCGCATTCTTGCAACTTCACACCTTATTCTTGCAACTTCACACCATATTCTTGCAACTACACTCCATATTCTTGCAACTACACTCCATATTCTTGCAACTACACTCCATATTCTTGCAACTGCACACCCTATTCTTGCAACTCCACACCCAACACCCACCAACAACCCCACTACAACAAAAAAACGATAGGTACCCGCCCAAAGGACGAGCAACTATCGCTCACCAATCCATTAATGTATGCACTAAAATTTTCCTTATGAACTCGGGTAAAAACAATTGCTTCTCCTCCGCGTTCGCAATTTCCGGCATGAGACGGCCGAATGAAAACATATCCCCCGTCGCCAAGCGATATGTCCGCTTCGGCTCAAGCGGCACCCCATCAAACAGCACTTCCTCTACACGCTCAACCCCGTCCTCATCAAAATACGTTTCAACATGTAAATTTGCAAATACGAGGCGACCGACAACCTCCCCACGAAAACCAAATCCGCGTAATTTCAATCCGACTAACTCTTTCGATAGAGCACTTTCCACTACATGCATCACTTGCTCTCCCGTCAGCGACACGACGACCGGATTAATTGGATGTGGACAAATCCGATGGACATCCCCATACGTAACAGGTCCAGCTTCAAACGGTTCTACTAATAATCCTGCATTCAACATACCAATATCCGCATCCGTCCATAACCGCAACTGTTCGGTAAATTTACGCATAAACGGTGTTTCTTTAAACCAATTCGTCTCGATCGGTGTATCCAACGTACATAGCACCTCGTCTAACACACCTCGTGCATCGAGGTTCAATTTTTCTAATAATTCCTCGGTTTCCAAATCACGTGGTAAATCTTCCACGGGCACAGCCTGCGCCGCCTTCTCCACGACCATCTGAGCATCATGATCATATACGAGTGTCACTTCGCCCGCATAATAACATTGTTTCCCTGCTGCCGTTAAAATCGTCTCGCCGACAATTTCTCCCTCTCGTAATAAATGATGTGTGTGACCACCGATGATGACATCCAGTGCAGAAAACTTCCCCGCAATTTGTTCATCTAAATAAATCCCGACATGTGATAACAATACAAAAATATCTGCTTTATCACGCATCGCTTCCAATTCACGTTCCACTGCTTGGAAAACTTCCGTCACATTCCAACCTAATAAATGATAGTACGGATTAAACCTTGCCGTTAAACCGATAAATCCAATCCGAAGTCCTGAAGGCGTATCTTCTATATGATGCATCTCCAACCAGCTCGGTGTATCGGACCAAACACACTCCAAATTCGAACAGACAACATGAAAATCCGCTTCATCATATAAATGGTACAACCCATCGTGTGCAAGCGTAATGCCTTCATTATTACCGAGTGTTGCAACATTATAAGATAGTGCATTTAATAAATCGACATTCGCACGCCCTAATGTCGCCTCTGTGAGAGGATGTACACGGTCCATATGATCCCCAATATCAACAGTCATATGAAACTCCCCACGCGACTCTGCATCATCACGGCGAGACTTCACAAACGTCGCCACTCGTGACCAATGATCAAAATAACTATGTAAATCATTCGTATATAAAATATGAATTGTTTCCTTCATCTATGTAAGCTCCTTCTTACAACCCTTCCCAAATTAATTGAACCGCCGCAATGACGATCACAATTTTCAACATCCATTCCAACGTCTTTCCTTTAAATAATTTGCTCGTTTTTGCCCCAACTGTTCCACCAATATAAGAACCGATCACAAAAAAGATTACATACCCCCAAACGATATGCCCGAGTGCAATATGCGAAACAGAACTAATTAAACTAATAAAAAATATCATGAACATCGATGTCGCAATCGCCACTTGTACAGGGATACCGAAAAACAAAATCATCGCTGGTACACTTATTGTTCCCCCACCAATGCCGAATAAACCTGACAACATTCCAACCGCAAACGATAAAATTAATGCCGGAACGAGTGTCACATTATAATGATGTGTCTCTCCGTCAATCGTAAACGTGCGCGTGCGATCTGTTATTTCTAACGAACGATTTTTCGATAATTTTTCGCGATCGACTAACATCATCCCAAACACGATTAACATTAAAATACCAAAATAAAGCGAAAATGAATCCGTATCTAATCTTGTATTCAACCAAGCTCCGAAGACACTTCCTGGTAAACTACCAATTAAAAATAACACTCCTGTATTCACATCGACTCGGCGCAACTTATAATAAGCTAATGTCGAGGACAACCCTGTAAACACCATCGTAATTAACGAAATTCCAACGATCGTCTGTGGAGTCGCCCAAGCAAAACTAGCCGATAAATCATGCAAATATAACATCGCCGGGACAAAAATAATCCCACCACCAAGTCCGATCAAACTTCCAACAAAAGCAGATAAAAATCCGATAATCAACGCCAAAACTATGACCAATTTACATCACTTATCCTTTTTTAAATTGATTACTCTTAATCTTAACACCTGTAAAAAATGATTGCTACAAAATAACATGAAAATCTATACAAAAAACACACTTTTCTAAAAACTGAAATGAAAAAAACCCCAGCCAAATCCCCCTCAAAAATAACCATTTTCACATGCAAAAACCACACCCAAAAACGAAGCAAAAACTCCACATCTCACCTAGTCTAAAATACCTATCCACTCATGAAAACGCGACCAAAATATTTTTATGAAAACTTTATGAAAACCTTATCATTACTACATTTGTGACTGTCAAGTGAAATGAAAGGCTTTTCAATTGTCAGAACAATTTTTCTTCTAACTTTTTAGGCAAATAGCATTGATTTACGATCCATATTTGTTATGATGTATATGAAGCAAGAACAAATGTAAAAAAAAGGAGAATAACATAAATTGAAGAATATTACGGTATTCACAATCGCTTTATTTCTCGTTGCATGTGGTGGACAACTTGGTTCCTCGAAAGTCGAAAGTGTGGAAATAGATGATACACAAGTCGAAAGTAATGAAGTCGTAAATGATGCCTCAGAAAATGAAGCAAACGAAGTTGCAAACAATGAAAATGAAGGCAAAGATAAAGAAACTCTTACAAATGAATATAAAGAGTCTCTAGAGAACGAAGATACAACTAAGATTAGTGATGACCTTAAAGCGTTAGAAGAATTTGCTACATTAGAAGAAGAAATAGATTTATCAGAAGCACAAATCGAAATCATTGAAGATAATTATGGTAAACGTATTTTATTAATAAAAGATGCAGAAGGCAACAAAACACATAAATCCATCTTCTCTAAAAAAGTAAGCAAATTAAAAATCATCGAATTTGATGGTGGTCAAATCTTTAACGAAGTCATCGAATAAATATAGATAAAAATAGCTATTGGATAAACATATTATCCAGTAGCTATTTTTTTAATCCAACATCTACTAAACTAACTCACGCACTAACTTCGGCAACTCCGCCATCGTTTCAATTGTCGCATCTGCCCCATAAGATAAAAATTGCTCCCGGACTTCCGCAATTTTCGCTCGTTTTTCTTCCTCATTCAACTTTGCAAACTCCGCCTCTGTTAATCCCATTTCTGAACTCCCAACAATTACACCAATCGTATAAGCACCCGCATGCAAGCCCTCTTCTATATCCGCCTTCGTGTCGCCAACTTTCACAACGTTTCGCACATCGGCTACATCTAAACTTTTCATATTTTCATAGATCATAAAAGGTGCTGGCCGACCATGCCCACTTACCTCATCTGCTGTTACAATGCAGTCTGGTGCATACCCTTTTTCCGCCGCATCCACTTTTACAATATCAATCATTTCCCTTGTATAGCCAGTCGTTGAACCAATTTTTACACCATTTGCTCGCAATGCATGAACAGCCTCCACCACCCCAGAAATAGGTGTCGTAAACTGCCGTAATGTATTAAATAATTGCCCTTCAAATGACTCATATAAACGGACGACATCCGCTTCTTTCGGTAACGCCCCATGCACTTCCTCCCACGCCGACTGAATCCGCGGCATTTCTAGCATCGTGCGAATATGTTCCACCTTTAACATGCCCATCGGTTTTCGCGCCTCTTCAAACGTCACAGGCACCCTCGCCTCTTCAAAAATCGTCAAAAAAACTTCCACCGGTGCACAACTTCCAAAATCGACCGTCGTTCCAGCCCAATCAAAAATAACACATGTCTTACTCATGAAAAATTCCTCCCCATTTTATCTTGCAATTACTTTTTTAATGTATCGGCTTATTTTTGCAATACCTTTTCGTTCATGTAACATTCGATTTCGTTCACTAATAGCTTCATATCTTCTAAAACGATATCCCCAATATTTCCTATACGAAACGTATCGACGTCAGTTAGTTTTCCAGGATACAAAATGAACCCCTTCTCTTTCATCGCCTCATAAAAAGGAGCAAACTGAAAACTCCCCTCTGGATAATAAAACGTCGTTATAATCGGCGATTGAACTTCCTCCTCAATATATGGATGAAACCCTAAACGCACCATCTCTGAACGAAGATATGTATTCAACATGTTATAATGCAAATAACGGGCACGCACACCACCCATTTCCTGCATTTCACCTAACGCTTCATAAAAAGCAGCAACGACATGGGTCGGTGAAGTAAACCGCCATTTCCCATCCACTTCCATCGTCTTCCACTGTGAAAAAATATCCAATGATAAACTTCGTGCCACTCCTTCACATGCCATCAAGGAAGGACGTTTTGCAATAATAAATCCAAACCCAGGCACCCCATGAATACATTTATTCGCACTACTTACTAAAAAATCAATATTAGCATCGACCATATCAACGGGTACCCCACCAAAACTACTCATCGCATCCACAATAAACGACTTCCCTTGAGCTTTGACAACTTTTCCTATCGCATGAATTGGATTCAACATACCAGTCGTCGTCTCGCAATGAACGACCGCAACATGAGTAATTCGTTCATTTACTTCCAATGTCGACATAATCACTTCCAACCTTGGCACTTCATCAAAATCTCACGCCAATTCGATGTAAGACAAACCGAGCACATCTGCCATTTCCACCATCCGTTTTCCATACGCCCCATTCGTAATAATGAGCAACGTATCTGTCGGCTTTATCGCGGATGTCAATACAGACTCTACGACAAAACTTCCACTCCCTTGCATTAATACGGTCGTATATTCTTCTTCACTAACATTCGCTAACTGTAAAAGATCCCCACGAATCTGCTGCGTCATCTGTTTATACGCATCATCCCCCGAACATCGATCCTTTAACATCACCTCTCACACTCACTTCGTCGTTAATGGTCCAGGTGTTAATAATTTTATGTCGTTCGCTCCTTTTACATCAAACATTCATCTTTATTGTAAGAAACGATTGTAAATTTAACGTATCGCTAATACGAAAAAATTGTTATGTTTATCACCTTAAAAAAACATTTTGAAACATTTTGTGGAAATTAAAAGGATTTTAGCATATAAACGTAGAATAATCTATATAGGGAAGGGGCGACCCGTTCGGAAGGGTCGAAAAATTAGTTTGTGAGCGAAAAAACAAAAATGAAACCGCTCTCTTTATCAAATTTTGCTCACGGAAGGAGGATCGCTTGCGAAGTTTATGACATCACAATAGGAAATAAACAAATAAAAAGAATACGAGAAAGTTAATAAGGTGGAAAAAATGAATATTAGAGATGAAGTGATTGAGAAAATAAATCGTTTTTTACGCGAAGATATTTCTGAACAATTCATCATGAATGAACTTGACGCAGTCATGGATGGTCGAGATTATTTTTATGTGCACAATAAACATGGAGACGGCATAAAAATTAGAATCATTTATTATCGTGTTGCCGATGTCATTGATTACCGAATTTTACATTTCAAAATTAAATTACATGTGAAGTAAAACGTACAAAGAAACTTTTTGAAAATGCGATAGTACCGCTTTAAATAATCATGGTGAATATCTTTATTCAAAGACAAAACGAAAAGATTTTCATCGAAGTTTTAAAGCAAAAAATAAAAAACAGCCATAAAACCTCATTATTTCATGTTCAAAAAGCTCCCAATCGTCCTGCCTCCTAACAGTCTAGGAGTAGAAACGAATTGGGAGTTTTTTAATTTACACAACCGTCACCGTACCACGAAGCCGCGGCGAAACAACTTGGCACTCTTCCACATATTTTCTTAATACATCTACCGCACGCACAGTTAAATTCGAACGATTTTTTCCATACTTTTTCGGAACACCTTGCACCGTCACAAACGCCCCTTTATACGTTCGCTCCCTATCCAACCGCTCGTCACCAATAAACAAATCTTGCACACGCATTCCTGGTGGATTTTCCAATTTCACATACATTTTCAATCCTAAACAACGCTTCATATAGCCACCCATCTGTTCATACGGATCAGCCGCAAATGTATGCTCCAAGTTTTCCTCCAGCATAGATAATATCTCCGCGCCAGTTAACATGACGACTGAAACAGGTGGATTCGTCGGGATGATATTCCATATATCACGCATCGTAATCGGACCAGGTGCAATTGGTGCGCCGTAGCGCCAACCATTGGAAAACGCAACATCCGCTTCCGTCTCCCATAACAAAGCTTCCAATAAAAAATTGTCCATCGTCGACTCTAACTGCCCATACCGATGTAACGCTACTCCTGTTTCTCCAACAACTTCATCGAGCTTTTCCTTATACGGTTTCTCTAACTCCGTCACAAGCTTCGCCACGTCAGGATCAGGCGTCACCTCTTCCGTCACTTCTATTAAACGATGTTCAAAATGTTCCACCCCACAAAACCCAACTTCCACATCAAGCCGTCCAACATGTGCCCCGTGACAACCAGATTGCATAATTATCGTATCATTTTCCACGACAGGCTTACGAAGTGTATGATGTGTATGGCCACTTAATATAATATCTATTCCGTCCACTTCCCGAGCAAGTTTTACATCTTGTGGAAAACCGAAATGAGATAAAACGACAACTAAATCGACACGATCCACCGTACGAAGGGTCGCAATAATATGTGGCAACTCCTCTGTACCACGCGTAAAATACACCCCTTCAGAAAATTCAGGTGGCATCGTCTTATCGACAATATGTTCAGCAATCCCGATAACGCCAATTTTCAATCCAGCTCGTTCTATCGTCATATGAGACGGAAACATTAACTCATCCGTTTGTTTCAAATAACAATTACACGCAAGTAATGGATATTTTAAATAATGCACCAATTTTTCAAGCTGCTTCGGTCCATACGCATACTCCCAATGTGCCGTCATCGCATCCAATTGAAGCGCATTCATAATTGGCACGAGCGCCTCCCCTTTCGACTGCACAACAGGATATGTCCCGTGAAAAGTGTCGCCATTATCGAGCGCAAGCACTCCATCAGGCTTTTCTTTCCTAGCCTCTTTTAAAATTGTCGCAATGCGCGCATACCCACCACAATCCCGAAATACTTCTTTTCCATTTTCAAGAAACAACTCCGGATGCAAATCATAATATGCATGTGTATCGTTCATCTGGATGATCGTCAAACGCTTCGGCTCATACACAACCATAACCCCCAAAACTCTATTTGTTACGTATTATGTACCCTAAAAAATTAATTTTACACATGGGAATTTCTTACATATCTCATGAATTTCTTTCTAAAATAAAGAATTGCTACAACCATGATTGCAGCAATTCTTTTTACTAAAAGGTAACGGACTCGACATGCTCTTCATCCATTTTTTTGGGTAAATAACTTTTAAATAAATGAATATCAACAATATTTTCACGTATTACTAAATCGAAAATAGACTTCATTTTTTGTGGTCGTTAAATAGCTATAACATCATCTAACGATTCCTGTTTCAAATAACCCCTTCGATGCCAATGTTGCATCAAAATTCCGATGTTCTTTCGCATGGATCAAAGCATGTTCAACCGCTCTGTAACCTAATACTTGTAATGAGACAGACCACTTCTCCTTTAATTCCTTGTGTGCATCAGGATTTGTTTTTC
The DNA here is from genome assembly GCF_037072005.1 of Pseudogracilibacillus sp. SO10305. Lineage (NCBI taxonomy): Bacteria > Bacillati > Bacillota > Bacilli > Caryophanales > Bacillaceae > Pseudogracilibacillus > Pseudogracilibacillus sp. SO10305. The sequence continues at coordinate 36,502 of NZ_JAXHDE010000002.1, forward strand.
ATTCAATCAAATGAAATTCTTCAGAAAAACATCAAACGGTAATAAAATTGCACCTGAAAATAAGTTTGCCTCTCGTTCTATCTCTTTATACTACTCTTTATTTAATTGTGTAAACTCTACTTTATAAAGTAAAGTCCATTGATTTATGCATGTTTTTACGTTAAAATGGATATAGATAAGAAAAGAGGAAGGACGGTCATCCTCCCTCTTGCAGCCTCAGCCGTACAGGCGATGGTTGTCATAAATAAATTTATTTTTGAGAACCACCCTTTTGCTTGTCACGGCGTCGGGTGGTTTTCTCTTTGTTTAAAAAAGTTTTCAAAAATAGATGTGCACTAATCGCACGTACGATTCCTTTCAACACTTCTTTAAAAATACCAAAGAAGTCATCCATAATTATTACCTCCCTTCCCAATACATTGGAAAAGGATTTTCTATGACAATCATCCACCCATAAATGGTTAACTGCCTATTTATTTCATCCTAAAACAAAAGGAACATCCTACATAAATGAACACATGTTCTTACACTCATTTATGTAGTAAATGTTCCCTTCTACTCCAACTCTATCTTTTCGTCCATACGTTAACTTATATCTTTTACAGAAACCTTTGAACCTTATTCAAAATCCCGCACCAATTATAAATTCCTTACCGCTTCCTCCACATCGACATCTCCACGCACAACTTGAAACTCCCTGCCAATTGTCGCATCTTGTTCTAACACGGCTAAAATTACTTTCGCCACATCTGCACGAGCAACTTCATCTCTATTAACTTCTTCAGCGACTTCGACCTTTCCAGTCGGTGCTTCATTCGTTAATTTTCCTGGATGGATGATTGTATAATCTAAATCTGTCGCACGTAACCATTCATCCGCATAATGTTTTGCAACAACATATGGAGCGAACCCTTCCGGTGCTTCTTGAATCGCCGCTCTCGTCGTATCAAAAGAACTGATCATGACATATCGTTTAATTGCCGCAACTTTTGCCGCTTCAACTGTCTTTACTGCCCCATCCAAATCAACCATTAATGTTTTGTCTTTCCCCGTATGAGGACCAGATCCAGCTGTAAACACGAGCGCATCACAACCTTTCGCAGCCTCTGCGATTACCGGTACATCCTCTTCCAAATCACAAACGACCACTTCTGCACCATTTTCTTTAAAAAATGATGCTTGCACTTCGTCACGAATCATCGCTCGCGCTTCAATTGATGTATGTCCGTTCAAATATGTAATCAAATGTTTTCCAATTTGGCCATTCGCCCCAACAACTAACACTTTCATTACAAAACATCCCCTTTCTTTTACTCATTATAACAAATAAGAAGTAAAATTTTAATCAAATGAAAAACTACAATAACTTCCTGAGTCTCAAAAAGATAGAAGAAATATTTAAACAGACAATTATATAGTATTATATGTTTATCAAATCGAAGTACATGTTACTTTTATCGAAAAAACAAAGTAATCATAATTAACTTATTTAACCATATAAATAAGGATAGAAAATTCCCCAAAATATTTATGCCCCTCCTTGTTTCTATAAAATCAAACGCATATGAGGTAAAAGTATAATTTCAGCTTTTCTCTTCCACCCACTCCTCATCTGACAAATAAAGATACGACTGTTCAAGCTTTCCTCGATTCTTTTCCTGACGATATAGCTGTTTCGACAACCATTCCCATGTACGATATAAATATCCCTTTAAATTAGTTACCTTCCCCCATTTATATAAACGAATAACATTATAAAAATAATCAATATATTCTTCTGCTTTATCTTCTAAACTAAACACCCGCTCTTTCACCGTTGCTTTCGCTCGAAGTAATATACCATATATATCGTATAATTCTCTTGCATTAAAAAATGGGGTAAACGCATTATAAAACACTTCCGGAATCGTTAACTTCAATCCTCTTTTATACGCATATTCCGTTTCTTCCCATGTATCTTTATATGTATAAGCTTTATTAGGAGATTGGTAAAGAGCTTCTTTGGTGTGACTTTCCCCTGTGACTTCCCGTTGTGACTCTTGCTTTATAGGTGGATTATCTTCCACTTTTTCCCCTTTGATTCTTTGAATGACAATAATGTTTACCGAACGGCGCTTGTCTCCTTTTACACGTCTCGTTTCATATTGTTTGATGACACCCAACTGTTCCAGACGATTGCATGCACGGATGGCCGTTCTTCTTGACGTAAACCCCGATGCCTCCGCTATTTTTTGCTTACTTAAATAACAAACACCAATATATTTACATGCATATTGACTAATCATATGTAAAATGTCTCGATCAGTTTTACTTAAATCATATGTTCGCTTATGTTCTTTCACAGCCTCATTCATTTCTTCTATCGATGTAAAGTTTACTAAATTCCGCATCGTTTCATCATTCAAAAGTAATACGTTCATTTTTATCTCTCCTTCTTTGTGACTCAAAATACAATGTGAAAATTATTGTCACTTCTACAATCGAAAGAAGTTCAGAAAAAGAGTGATAGAAAAAATACTTGATAGAATTTCGATACTAACTTTTATAAAACATTGCTTAATTTGCATTTTTGCCAATAATTACCATAAATTATCCCAATTTCTCATTAAAAATAATGAAAAAACACGAATTTTTTAATAAAAATACACCAAAAAGGTCATAAGAACTAGTTTAAGAGAGTGTGCATTAATTCGATATTCCTATTAAAATAATAAAAAACTTATAGGAGGGAGCGAATTTGCAACATGATTTCGAAACATTTTTACAAATGAACGAAAAAAGAATTTACTTCCAGATCCAACGCTTGAATATTCATTACGCAGACTATGATGAATATTATACTGAAGGAATGCTGGCACTTTGGCAGGCATATAAGGAATTTGATGATACGAAAGGCAATATTGGAACATTCATCAACTACAAAATTCGTTTTAAATTATTGGATTTATTAAGGAAAAAGGTCCGCACACAAGAAAAAGATACCCATTATATCGAGGAAGTAAAGAAACAATTAACGAATGGCAACCATACAAGACATACAAATATTCCTCTACTAGATTTAACAGATGAAATCATACGAAAAACGTATATTTATCACGAAGAATTTTGGAAAACTATTCAATCAAAACTAACTGAAAATCAATGGAAGTGGGTGAAATACTTCATCATTGCGGAATTATCTATCAAAGAAATAATGGAATTAGAAAATGTATCTGCGGATGCAGTAAAAGGTTGGGGACGCGCGGTAAAAGAAAAGCTTCATCATGAGGAAATTCGAAAGATGCTCAATGAATTATCTGAATATTAAAATTAATTGGACAAAGTAAGTAAATAGACCTATAATATTATTGTATTTTAAATATCAAAGGAGAGATGATCATGGAGATTTTAGAAAATTATATGTTGAATTCTTCTTCTGTTGCATTGCTTCCTGGATATTCTATGGACTATGAGACGATTGTTATCGAAGAAATGAAGACTCTATATGTAAAACAGAGTATGATGTCCATCGTTCATGAAAGTTGCTTATTTATTGGATTAACTACATATGAAGCACGAAAAAAAGTCATTGCCAAAATGACTGCTTTTTTACGAAAAACCCCCATTTTATTTAGCGACACGAAAGATATTTGTTTCTTCCATACACATGGTAATCACAATTTAAATAATCATTGGTTTTCAGCTAATCACATCTTAGATATACACTCTTCAAAAAATAAAAATCACTGTAATGTGTACTTAATGAATGGTATGCAAATGGAAGTTCCTTGCAGCAAAGTATCATTCCAAAACCTTTATAACAGAGCATTAGCACTTCTTACTATACAGCAAACTAATCCAAGTGAGCGAATGAAAAGAATTACATAGAATAAAATATATACAAACACAATATACCATATTATTGTCTAATAAAAATTTACTTCATAACTGCAATATTTTTTATAGTTACCACTAATAGAACAGCTGAAGATTGTAAGATAAAGGAACCGAAAATATGTTTTACATATTTTGATTAAGCCCTATTACAACTAGAAAATATTCCACCACAGTTCTTTTCAAAAAGAAAATACAAAATGCGGTCTTTAGAGCCACAAAATGAATATAGTAGAGAAAAGGTGAATTTGATAAACATACCAAATTCACCTTTTCTTTACTCAGTCTTAAACAAATTTTTCCCAACAATAGCTGCAAGTATTCCAGCAATAATTGGACTTGGACAGGTTACACTAGATTAGACAGAATCGTTAAGGTCAGTTCTTTCACACCAAAAGATCTATACGCACGACACAAAAAAGAAGCCATCGCGGCTTCTTTTTCAAATTATTTTACATTAGTTTTCACGGCCATTTTTCGTTAAGAAGTCAAAATCTGCCCCTTTATCAGCTTGCATGACATGTTGATGATATAACCATTCATAACCTCTTTTGGCACCTTGTTTTGTTACAAAATTTGCTTTTCTTTCTTGTAATTGTTCTTCACTTATACAAACATTTAATAATCCTTTAACAGCATCTAGTTCAATCATGTCTCCATTTTCAACAAATGCGATCGGTCCACCAACTGCCGCTTCAGGTGTAACATGTAAAACAACGGCACCATCTGCAGTACCACTCATTCTACCATCAGAAATACGAACCATATTTGTAACGCCTTGTTCCCATAGCTTTTTAGGTATCGGCACTTTTGCTGTTTCTGGCATGCCCGGTGCACCTACAGGGCCAATCCCCCTTAATATAATCACACTATTCTCATCTACTGGTAATTCTGGGTCATTAATTTTTGCATTCATCTCTTTCATTCCATCAAAAACTAATGCAGGTCCACGATGGATCCAATATTTCTCTGGTACTGCAGAACGTTTAAATACCGCTCCAGTCGGCGCTAACGATCCTTTTAAAATTGCAATCCCACCATCTTCATTAATTGGTTGTTCCATAGTATGTAACACTGAGGATGCTTTAATCTCGATGTCTGCTAACACATCATTCCATTTCTCCCCAGTAATAACAACAGAATCTTGATGAATGAATGATTGTAAATGTTTCATTAAAGCAGGAATCCCACCTACCTCAATAAAATCCTGTAACGAATAAGCTCCCGATGGACTTACCGCTACTAAATGTGGGGTCGTTTCACTCCATTCTTTTAGTCGTTCGATACCTAAATGTAAACCGACTCTACCTGCAATAGCTTCTAAATGGATAATTCCATTCGTTGAACCACCTAAAGCGCTAACGACTCGATATGCATTTTCTAATGACTTTAAAGTAACGAATTGGTCTGGTGTACGATTTTCTCTCACCACCTCCACAGCTAAACGACCAGTTGCAATGGATGCTTCTTCCCTCTCGTTACTCATCGTTTCATAAAAAGCTGTACCTGGGATTGATAAACCTAAAGCTTCCACAATCGCAGCCATTGTGGAAGCTGTTCCCATTACATTACACGTTCCAGGAGTAGGTATAAGCTTACTCATATATGCATCCCAATCATGATCATTAATTTCATCTTTTTGACGCTTTTCTTTTTGTTCCCATAAACTATGGATCGTTATAGGTTTCCCACCACACATCGACGTTCCACGTGGACCAGCAGGTACAGATATCATCGGCTTTCCTGCACTAATCGCGCCCATTAATTGTGCTGGTACTGTTTTATCACAACCATTCAATAAAACGACCCCATCAATTGGACTACGGTTAATCATTTCCTCCACGTCCATCGTCATTAAGTTTCTTAATAATAATGAAGATGGATTGTTTATTTGTTCATGAATCGAAATAGTCGGAAACTCCACTGGGATACCACCAGCCTCTTCAATTCCCTTTTTCACATACTGTGCAATATGTTGTAAATTCATATTACACGGATTTAATTCACTCCAACTATTACAAATACCGATGACAGGCTTTTTACGCATATCTACCTCTTTAAAACCTGCCCCTTGCATAAACGCTCTAGCGATTGAACTTTCAATATCATTCGAACGTAAATATTTCCCATCTATTTTGCTCATTTTTTACCTTCTTCCTAAATAACATTGATTGTATGTAATAATGTAATAAATGCAATCGCAATGATTGATGCGACAAATGTTGGTAACGTAATATATTTCAATCCTTGTTTCGTATTAACATTAAATAAATGTAGCTGTATCCAAAATCCGCTATTATTCATATGGATAACTGCTAATGACCCTGCACCGATTGCTAATGTTGCCGCTTCAGGCGATAATCCTAGCAACGTTAAAACAGGTCCTAAAATACCTGCTGTTGTAAGTGCTGCTGTCGTAATCGATCCTACGGTTGCTACAAGTATTGCTGCTAATAAATAAGGAATAAGTATAACTGGAATATTGCTTTCTGCAACGGAATTGGCAATAGTCTCGACATGTTCATTTTCGCTAATAAGCGCAGCAATCGCACCACTCATTGCAGTGACTAATAAAGGCAAAATAGCAACAGCTAATCCACGACTTACCCATGATTCCATAATGATTTGTAAAAACGGTGTATCTTTTTTTATATTTTTATCTTCACGCCTGGCAGCTTCATATACATTTTGTTTATATAGAAAGGCAAGAATACATGTCATAATCACTCCACTAGATAAAGCGACAACTCGATCACCTAAAATGTTCATTAGATTATGTAAGCTTGTCCCCTCTGCCAATAATGTGTTAGCTACAGAAGATGAACCAATGAAAATAATCGGGATTAAGATTGGTAAAAACGCTAAGATATATGGAAAATGCTTCTTCGATCCTGTATCATCTACCCCAGAAAATTTCTCTAATGGTGCAACAAACTCTTTTTCTGTCCATTTCTTAAAAATGAACCACGTCATAAAAAACGCTACAAAACTAGTTAGTAACCCATATATAATAACGAATCCTAAATCAGCTTCTAACTCTAAAGTCGTCGCTAAAATTCCAGGTGTCGGAGGTACTAAACCATGTGTTAATATTAATCCTAAACCTGTAAATGCTACCATCGTTGTCATGGAAATATTTTTTAATTTTGCAACTCGGGATGCAATAGGCGCAACTAATAAGTTCGTAATATCCCCAAACACTGGAATGGAAATAACGAATGCCGATAATGCAGGCGCTAATTCCATACGCTTTCCTTTAAATATTTTATCAAAAAAAGCTGTAATGACATCTGCTGCCCGTAAATCAATAATACCTATTGCCAATATCGCTCCTAAAATTAAAGGTATTCCAATATTTCCTAAAGTTGATCCAAAACCATTATTGATCACTGCAATCACATCTAGTAAATGCATACCAGATATTAACCCTAATATTAAAGCTGCGAGAAACAATGAAATGAAAGGATTAATCTTTAATTTCATAATAAGAAAAACTAATACAGATAAACTAATAATAAGTGCTAAAATAAATGATACCATATGTTCCCTTCCTCCGTTCGTAAATTCTCCCCCAAAATTTATTGCTAGATTTTCGACAAGTGTTATTATCATATCAACCGTTATAAAAAGTTGTCAAAAAAGTCTACAAATTGTATAAAGGGAAGAAAAAGTTCAACAAAAGGCGATATTATGGAACTATTATGTATTATTTATAAAATTGATAAGTATTAGAAGTGTTTAGAAAGAGGATTTGAACGTATGAAAAAATGAACTAAGTTTGAGTGAATAGTAGTACACAACATTTAAAAAGCATTCTGAATCATACATGATGTAAGAAGTTTATTGACACTAATATTTATTATCAACAAAAAAGGATAATATGTATTACTATGTTATTTATAATTCATTTAACATGCTAAAATACGCACTAAATCAATAAAAGTAATAAACGAATAAAAGAAAAATTGACTGGAATGAGTCCGTACAATTCTAGGAACAAGCCAGTCAATTATCTGCTTAAATATTTAAGCTATCTATTGGGGTTCATTATAGTTATCGTAGTTTACTTTTACTAACATACCCGGGCTTTCCGAGCATTTCAAACATATTCGTCTTATATGCTTCCACACCAGGCTGATCAAACGGATTTACCTCCAATAAATAACCACTCATCGCACAAGCTTTTTTGAAAAAGTAAACGATATAGCCAAATGTATAGGCATCAAGACGCGGTAAATCTACCACCATATTCGGCACACCGCCATCGACATGCGCCTTCAATGCAGCATCACTAGCTACACGGTTTATTGCATTCAGCGATTTGCCAACTAAATAATTTAATCCATCTAAGTTTGCTTCATCACGTTCCACGACTACCGTTTCAGCCTCTTCATCCACACGCAAAATCGTTTGAAACAATTGGCGCCTACCGTCCTGGATATACTGTCCTAATGAATGCAAATCTGTTGGAAAATTAGCAACCGCAGGGAAAATACCTTTCCCATCTTTTCCTTCACTTTCTCCGAATAATTGTATCCACCAATCGGAAAAGTACCGTAGTTTCGGATCATAGTTTGATAAAATTTCTGTTGTAAAATTTTTCTCGTATAAAAGATGTCGAATGACGGCATATTGATAGGCAATATTATGTTGTACTGTCGGTGTAGCTAAATCTTCCGCCGCTTGCCTTGCTCCTGCGATTGCTGCATCAATATCAATCCCACTTACAGCCATCGGCAATAATCCGACAGGTGTCAGCACAGAATATCTCCCACCGATATCATCAGGAATAACAAATGTTTCATAGCCTTTTTCATCAGCTAACGTTTTTAACGCACCTTCAGACTTATCTGTAGTAACATAAATACGTCTTGCTGCCTCTTCTTCACCGTATTTTTCTTCTAAAAACGCACGGAAAATTCGAAACGCAATGCCCGGTTCAGTCGTCGTGCCACTTTTTGAAATGACATTAATAGATACATCCACATCTTTTAAAGCACGTAACAATTCCTTGTTATATGTTGCACTAATATGATGACCGGTAAAAATAATTTCTGGTATATCCGCTTTTTTACGCCCTAAATAACCGAATGTATCACCTAACATTTCAATTGCCGCATGCGCTCCTAAATATGAACCGCCAACACCGATAACGAGTAATACGTCCGAATCCTTTTTTACTCGTTCAGCGACAGCTTTCATGCGTGTTAATTCCACCTCATCTGCTGGAACATCTAACCAACCGAGAAAATCATTTCCAATTCCATTTCTTGAATGAATTAAATCATGATAATGACGGACAAGTGGCTCATAACTATTTATGTCTTTTTGCGAAACAAAACGTAACACATGCTCATATGAAAAATTTAAATATGCCATTGTTAACTCCTTAAATGAAAATAAAATGATAGTTATATACTACTATTTTCCTAGTAAATAATCCACAAATGCTATCTTTTAATTGGAAAAAGTAACTAAACGTTTCTCAATCGAACTTTGTAATTTTCGAATAAGTGCATGACTTTCCTCTAATGACGCTTCTTTCACCCCATAATAAAACTTAATTTTCGGCTCTGTTCCAGATGGGCGGATACAGACCCATGCACCATTATCTAATATATATTTTAACACATTCGATTTGGGCAACTTAATTTCCTCTACTGCACCATTCGCTACAACAAAACGCTGTTGTATTGCATAGTCTTCACGCACGTTTACGTTGGTATCGGCTAATTTAATTGGAGGGTTATTTCGGAAATCTTCTAAGATTGCCTGAATTTGTGCTGTACCATCTTTTCCTTCCAATGTAATCGATTGTAAATGTTCCACATAATACCCATATGTTTCAAAAATATGTTGTAAACCGTCATATAAATTTTTGCCTTGTTTTTTATAAAAGGCTGCTACTTCCGCAATTAATAAACAAGTTTGAACAGCATCCTTATCACGAACAAAGTCTCCAATTAAATAACCATAGCTTTCCTCATATCCGAATAAGAAGGTATGTTCTTTCGTCTCTTCAAAACCTTTCATTTTTTCTGCAATATATTTAAATCCTGTTAATACATCAATTGTTTTTACATCGTGTGCCTTCGCAATATCGCTACCTAATTCAGAGGTTACAATTGTTTTTAACACTGCCGCATTATCTTCTAATGTCCCTTGTGCTTTTTTCTCCGTAATTAAATAATGTAATAAAATTGCCCCAATTTGGTTTCCAGTTAATAATTTATAAGTTCCTTCAACGAGCACTGCTACTCCGACACGGTCTGCATCTGGATCTGTCGCTAATAACACGTCCGCATTTTGCTTTTCCCCTTCTTCCATTGCAAGCGCAAATGCTGAAGCTTCTTCAGGATTTGGATAATCTACCGTAGGAAAATCTCCATCGGGTTGCGCTTGATTCTCCACAACAGATACGTTTAAAAAACCTGCCATTTTAAGTGCTTCCTGCACTGGACGATTTCCCGTTCCATGTAAAGGGGTATAAACGATGGATAGTTCACGAGACATTTCCTCTACTAACGCTGGGTTTACTACAAGATTTTGTAGATTCGTTAAATAAGCCTTGTCCACCTTTTCGCCAATCATCGTTAATAGACCTTGTTCCACTAACGAATGTTCGTCTGTCACCTTGATCGTTAAAGGATTCTCAATTGCATCCACATTTGCTACAATTGCGTCTGCTGCTTCTGATGCAATTTGTGCTCCATCTTCTCCATACACTTTAAAACCGTTGTAAGCTGACGGATTATGGCTCGCTGTAATAACGACACCACTAAAGGCATGTAAATAACGAACTGCAAACGATAGTTCCGGTGTCGTACGCAAACTTTCAAATAAATATACTTTAATCCCTAAATTACCAATTGTTTTTGCTGTTTCCGTTGCAAATTCTGGTGACATATGACGACTATCATACGCAATAACGACACCACGACTTTTCGCCTCATCGCCTTTTGACTCTATATATCGTCCTAAACCTAATGCCGCTTTACGCACCATATATATATTCATTCGATTTGTTCCTGCACCGAGCAATCCTCGCATACCAGCTGTTCCAAATTCCAAATTTTTATAAAAACGCTCTTCCATTTCTTTTTCATCTTGTATATTTAGTAAGTCTTCTTTTAATGTTCCATCTAAGTTTGGAAAGTTTACCCAAGTTTCATATAACGTTCTAAAACCCACGCCACATCCTCCTAAAATATTACACATAATAAACATATATTATACCATATATAGGTCGAATTACCGAATAATATCTAAAATGATAAATTTTTAAAAGAACACTAATTAATAACCAAAAATAACTTTATCATGCATAAATTTTATTAACAGAGCTCAACTTTTAATATTTGACCTCTGTTAACTTCAACTTATATAATTTAATAATATATACTGATTAATTATTTCAAATAACAATTCACATCAATCAAACATACATTGTTTTTACCTAACCTCAAAATATTTAAACCTATTCCGGTTCCTTTATACTACTTTGCTATCTGGTGTAATATTTTTTATTAATTTAGGTATGTGTAATTTTTCCACTTTAAATTTTCTGCTTTGTAATAAGAAAACATTATGCATAAAATTTTACTTTGAGAAAAACGGTAATCTCTCAGCCATCGTTTTATTCCATTCATATATAATCGCAAAAACAATCTTGTACTGTAGGTTATTATCATTTTGGTTAATAAAATACGCCTCCATACCACCTGCTTCTTTAATACTATCGTTAATTTGTTGAGTAATTGATTCATCACTAAACACGATATCCGCACTTACTCTACCTTGTGAAAACAAATGACTAATAGTTGCAGACCTTGTCCAAGGCTTTACATGTATAATATATTTATCCTTTGACAACAAGTCACAAAATTCGAACTTACTATTTTCGATATAAACAAATTTCCTGTCCATACATACTATATCTTCGCCAATCTCGGCGACTATTTTATTATAGCACTCTTGAGTAGTATACTCTTCTAAAAAAGGAGGTAACACTACCTCGCTGTTTGGTATATTTGAAATGAATTTATTTACTTTTTCAACATAATTATTATCAACTTCAAACCAAGAACCAGAATGTTTTATGAAAGTTTTATTGTCAATATTAAATTCAATGTTAATACAGTTATACAAAGACCAAGAATGTATTGCCATATTTTGTTTTAAATCATACGTATAGACTTTATCTGTCTTTGATTTTCTAATAGAATAAAATGATAGGTTACACTTAATTAGACAGTTTCATTAAGGTCATATAAACTTGATTCAACAGAAAACAGAGGAGAATCAATTATGACTAAAAGAAAAAGAAGAACATTTACTAAGGAATTTAAAAAACAAGTTGTTAAGCTTTATGCCACCGGAAAACCCTGGAACGAAATTATTTAAGAATACGAACTGACACCATCTGCCGTTGATAAATGGGTGCGCCGGCATAAGGATTCTGGGTCGTTTGAAGAGAATGGAAATCGAACACTTGAACAAGAAGATTTACTTAAATTACACAAGGAAAATAAGTAACTAGCGATGGAGAATGATATTTCAAAGCAAGCCACCGCGCTGATAATGGGACGAAAGTAGATGTAATCAGAAATAACAGTCATAAATACTCGATATCATCTATGTGTGGTGTCCTGCAAATTCAAAGAAGTACGTATTAATATGAATCCAAAAATCGTAAAAATAACGATGGAAAATTAACAATTTTAATTGTGGACATCTTCAAAAAAGTGCCGTAATATCTATGGTCAAAGAAAAGTCAAAAAGGAACTTGCAAAACCTGACTGGACCGTGTTTCGCCGTCATATTGTCCGAATCATGAAAGAACAAGGTTTTGTGTCTAAATACACTGTAGCCAAATTTAAACCAACAAAATCAATCTATAATGAATCTGAAGTTGAAAAAGTATTGAATCGTGAATTTGATCAGGAACATGCATTAAAGGTTGTTGTCAGTAATTTAACCAATGTGCGTGTTGATAAGAAATGTTATTACATCTGCATTTTGATAGACTTATACAACTGTGAAATCATCGGCTATAGTGCTGGTCCTAATAAGACTGTAGCATTAGCTCACTGTGCTTTTCCTTCTGTCTAATACAAACTAAATCGACTTGAAATATTTCACAAGGATCGTGGTAATGAGTGTAAGAATTATTTCATTGACGAAGCACCGGAAGTTTTCAGGATTGAACAATCTTTAAGTGAAAAGGCTCAATCTACGACAATGCCTTCGCCGAAGCAATGTTTAAGACTATTAAAATAGAGTTTGTCAATGGTACCAATTTCCCTTGCCAACAAGCACTTGAGCTTGAACTTTTTGATTATGTTCATTGGTTCAACAAAATTCGGATTCATAGATTCATTAAATTATTTAACGCTTGCCGAATACAAGTTATTAAATACAAAATAACCTTAAAAGAATTGTTCAGTTTAGGGTTGACATTCCAACTCTTATTATATTGTTCCAACGTTTCATTATCCATTTCTCCATTTACAGTTGATTTTAAGTAATAAAAAAGAATAATACAAACGGCTTTAATCCTTTATGTGATAGAATTAAAGCCAATTTCTTCTGTTTATCTCAATTCAACATCATCTTCACTCATACTATTCTCAACTTATCTGTATTTACTAATGTTTTTAATAAGTGCTTCAGAGTTATTACCTACTTGTTCAATCGTTAGATTCTTTTTAAGAAATTCAAGGATTTTTGGAGCGACAATTGTGTTAGGATAATCATTGATACTGCCGCCTTCTAAATTAGCAGTTATATTAAACCATAAATGTCCTTTATCTGGAATTGAAAGGGTTTCTACCTCTAAACCAAATGCCTCGAGGTTTTTTGCAAACTGCTTAGATTGGCTAGGTGGGACTAACTTATCTGTTTCACCCCATATTAGAAGAAAGCTAGGGTTAAAAACAGGATTAATGACTGCCTCTTCAATATAGTAATTAGGAGATGCTAACCTATACTTCTCTGGATTGTCTATCATTGTTGACCCAATAAGTTTTTCTGCAAGCTTCTTAAACTCCTCATTTTCTCGTAGATCATCCCCTAATAAATCATACACACCATATATACCTATACTTGCCCGTATTTTAAAACTAGCATTAACAGGATGCTGAAGTATATAAAGCGCTCCTATATGAGCCCCTGCTGAATCTCCAATGATGGCCATTTTAAGGGGTTCTATTCCTAATTCATTTGCGTTACTTACCAACCAATTTATAGCTGATTGAACATCGTCAACTACACCTGGCCAGGATGCATCATTAGGTGTCGCTAATCGATAGTTTATCGATAAAGCAGCATAGCCTTCTTTTGCTAAATAAGGTCCCCACTCATTATACTTTTCTTTCGATCCAGACTCAAATCCTCCACCATGAATTAGCAATAATATAGGTAAATCTTTTCCTTCAACAGGACTGTAGTAATCTGCCGTTAAGTATTCTCTATCTGTTTTTCCTACAACTATATTTCTTTCCATAAATATCTCTTTACTCATTCTATTCCCTCCACACAAAACCTGGTATAAATCAACTACTAAAAGAGAGACAGGTCAACTATGAATGCCACTCTTTCTTTTATATCTAAATGACTTTACTATCCTATTGAGACAGTGATTATAAATTAAATACTCCAAAGTGTTAAAAATTCATTTAATATTTCATCCTAACCTAAAATATTTAAATTCTATTGAAATATACTTGAAATCATCGGACCAATTGAAGTAAATGACATGATAAGTGAGAATAACACTGCTAGAATACCGACAATATTGATTAGTAACGAGTTGGTGTATTTACCCATAAGTTTTTTGTTATTTGCTAACATTAATAATACAAATGCTGCTATAGGTAAAAACAATGCTCCTAAAGCCTGGGATGCCATTACTAAAACAACCGGACGTGTCCCTAGAAAGGCCATAATGGAAGCAGCTAATATGTTGATTACGACCAATACCCTAAATGGTGTTGTTTTCAGACCTGGATCAAGCCCTAAAATGCTTGGAATAACAACACCTGGCCCCATACCTGCTGCGATTACAGACGAGAAACCAGCTGAAAAAAGTCCAATTGCAAAAGCTATTTTAGCCTTATTTCCATATAAAGGAACAAGTTGTTCCCCGAGTACTGTCGCAGAAGTGACATCTACCTCCTTACCATATAAGGTCGCTGCTGCAGTAATCATAATCATTGCAGATACTCCTATCATAATCGGAGCCATAATATAAATATCATTTCGAGCTTTATAAAGATCCTTAGGTCCTGACCATCTTTCTCTAAGTGCTGTACTCTGTACAAAGAAGAGATAACCAGTAATCATCGTTGTACCTGTTAATGACAACATATGAGGACCAGCCCCTGTCGGAACAGAAGGGATAAATGCTCCTTTTAATACTTCACCTATATTTGGACTAGTTAATAATATTGTGATTAAAAAACTCAATGTAAACCCTAAGATTAAATACTTTAATAAATTTTCAATTGCTCTAAAATTACCTGCTAAAATGATTGGTATAGCTACTATTCCTGAAATGGCAGCCATATGTCCGATTTGTAAATTCGGGAAAAAGAAACTTAATCCCATACCAACACCCATAATACTCCCGTAGACATATATAATACATGTAATAAAAACTGAAATAACTATCAGCCATATTGTAATATTTCGTAAAACCGGATTTGCTATATCTTCACGTATTGCTTCCTGGAGTGTCTTTCCTCCTCCTAAAGATAGCCTTGCAACCATGTCACTTTGAGCTATCCAAAAAAAGAAAAAGAAAACTAACATCCACAAAAGAGCATATTTATAGGAAGCCCCAATTACACTAAGGGTTGCCACTGATCCTGGCCCTATTCCAGCTGCGGCAACAAATGCAGTAGGACCAATATTATTCATCCTTTCCTTCCATGTCATTTTTGTTGTCTTTCCAAGATTTTCACTCATACCAGTTCCCCCTTTAACTACTCACTCTGAATTTAATGTATACATAGGGTTTTACTTATCCAGACCTAACATATAAAAGATTAATAACAATAATCCATCTTATAAATAAAATATGCCATGATATACCCATTCTATAATTTCATAAAATTAAAGCAGAGTGTTTCTGACATATCCTATACGAATCTTCTGAGAAATGTATTAACTTACATTTCTCAAAAGATTCGTTAATAAAACTTAATTAAAAAGTACTGATTGACTAGCATTTATTAGAGAGTCTAGCCCTTAAGGTGAGCTACTCCTTGTAACTCTACAAAATGTGAAGGATGACCAAGTTTTACTACAACATCATTTGTTGCAGGAAATGACGATTCAAAAAACTTATTTCTTAAACGTAAACATTCAGGTGCATACATTCGATCGCCTATATATTGATTAAACATAACAACATCTTCACGTTTAGCTCCAGCTTCTTCTAATACTGCATCAAAATTTCGGTATGCTGCTGCTAATTGCTCCTTTGGATCACTATAAGCTGAACCATCTTCTTTTGTACCACAAATACCTGAAATGAAAATAAATGGACCAGCTTGTCTGAATGGCAACCAATTGGTTCTTCCTACAATATCTGGAAGTTTAGGTAATGTTTCTTCTTTAGAGCTCATCTTATATTCCTCCTTACTATTTTATGTATTAATCTACTAGTTTTAGATCTCGTTTATATCCTATAAACAACTAATTTCACCCTTTATATGCAACTCCACTTAGGTTTACAATATGATTAGGATGTCCGAACTCTTGAATTAAACAAATAGTTGCTGGAAAGGGCTCTTTGAAAAATTCATTCTTCAAACGAACTACCTCTTTTAAATAGTAACGATCAGAAACTCGTAATGTAACTTGTACTACCTCTTCTCGTTTAACCCCTGCCTCTTTTAGTGCAACATCGAAATTATCAAATGTTTGTTGAATTTGAATTTTAGCATCATCACTATAACTATCCGTATTTCCGGTTTGACTAGATAAAAAAACAAGTGAATCCTCTTCCTTAAATGGCACCCAATTCCCACTCTTTACATTGGGCATAACCAAATATTCATTTTTTTTCACTTTAATACACCTCCAATAAATTTTAACTATTCCGAAAATTCAACTTATTATTTTAAGTAGGCTATTCCTTCTAACTCTATCATATATAATCGATGCGAGAGCTCTGAACAAATGCCCATACTTGCAGGGAAAGGCATGGTGAATGATTCGTGACGTAAACGTAGTGCTTCAGGAATATAAATTCTGTCCGCATACCATTGAGTCAACATGACAAGATCCTCCATTTTTGCACCCGCTTGATCTAAAACTTGAGCCAAATTAGCATATGCATCTTCTACTTGTTCTACTGGGTCAGTACTAATTGTTCCATCACTTTTAGTCCCAACTATGCCAGATACAAAAATATAAGGACCTGCCTTTCGAAACGGTACCCAATTTTTTTCTCTTACTATATCGTCATTCATATTTATATCCTCCTTACTTATTTTGATATCATGTTTTAAAAATAGTACAAGGTAATTAAAGTTTGAAACTTCTGAAAATTCAATCCAAAAGAATCTACTTATTTTTCATTGTTCGATAACTCCCCTACGAAACATTTCAATACACTGTAAGCGGTTACTTATAGATAGTATAATAGTTTATAATTATAGTTGCAAATTCTTTTTTGTTATAAGTATATAGTTTCTTCCTATAAATAGCGTATTGTGGATGTTTTTTACCACTCTTTGCATATAAATGTACCAATACATGCAGCGGTGTTACAATGTATTCAAATGGTACAAATTTCGTTTGAAAACTGTGCCTTATTTCGGTTTATTGTGTTTCTTTAATCCCAAATTTTTCCCTCATAGGGAAAGAGCCGTCTAAAAAATACCTTATGAATTGTGAATGATGCGGTCCAAAATAACCTCTGCCAATGTATCATCACCTAGTTTTTCGTACCATTCCTGAATATCTAATTGCAAACATAATATATTCGATTTCTTCGCAGTATGACGTGCATTGATAATTTCAAGTATGAGTGTTGCTTCATCTTTTGTTAATTCAAACAATAGCCATTCACCAAGAATTAAAACATGCCCTTTAATTAACTTTTTCATTAGCTTCGTATAACTTCCATCTGCTTGATGCCTAGCGATTTTAAATACCTCTAAGAAGTCGGGTAACCGAGTATGTTTCACGAGATAAAATTGTCGACACGATTGTAATTGCTAACCATATCTTCCATGCACCAGAAACACCTTTAAATGCGATGTCACGTCCTTCTTGAATTTAGTTACCGGTTGATAATTTCATTAGTAAATCCTTATTCAATTATTCAATTTTCTGTCTGCGTCATAAAGAATATTTTCGATCGATGCTTCTTCCGGAAATGCTGCCTGCTTCAATAACCTACCTAACTTATTACTTTTTTGGATGCTTTCTTCATGATCTAGTAAGATTCTTAATAATTCACCATACTCCTTATCTTTGAATGATCGATTCATAAATAAAGCTTCATAAGACTCTGGCACTCCTGGTATTTTAAGCGTTTTCATTTCATTGTAGTTTTGTTGGTTCATTTATTTTCCCCTCCATAATAAGATACACCACGTGTAAAGCCTTAATTTTCATCAATTTGTTTAGAAGCTTGTGACCGTGTAACCGTCAAGTAATATGTTACAGTTTCGTTAATTAATTTGGAACACTTTTTTGTTCAAATATAGTTTCTCTATGTTTCATCCGGTAACTGTTCTCATTCAAATGAATTATTTCAACCCGGTGCATATTCCGATCTAATATTCCTGCACTTATAGCTGGTCCTCCAGTAATTCGCCCCATTCTTTAGGGTGTAACCGTCAAGTCTTCATAAAATTTTCAACACCATAAGACAGATACTTTTATAAAATGCTTAACAAAAAGAGTAGATTATTGGATGTTATTTGCCCAATAATCTACTCATATATTTAATCCCTACTAAAAACATCCCGTGTATATACTTTATCTTTCACGGACGTCAATGCATCGTCAAGTCGATTTGCTACGATAACATCTGCAATAGATTTAAATGTTTCAAAATCATTTACTACTTTTAATCCATCAAATAATTCTTCCTCAAGAACAGGTTCATAGACAATTACTTCAATTCCCTCGTTCTTAATGTGATGAATGACATCTTGAATTGCAGACTGTCTAAAGTTGTCAGAACCCGTTTTCATCGTTAAACGATAGATTCCGACTGTTTCAGGTTTACGTGAAATGATTTGATCTGCAATGTGCTTTTTTCGAGTATCATTCGCATCGACAATTGCTTGAATTATATTATTTGGAACATCTTTAAAGTTTGCAAGTAGCTGTTTCGTGTCCTTTGGTAAACAATATCCTCCATATCCGAATGAAGGATTATTATAATGATCCCCAATACGTGAATCGTGCCCTATACCTTCCACAATTTGCTGTGTATCTAATCCTTTTAATTCTGCATAAGTATCCAATTCATTAAAGAATGATACACGCATTGCTAGATAGGTATTCGCAAATAATTTAATTGCTTCCGCTTCTGTCGAATCCGTAAACAGAATAGGAATGTCTTTCTTTTCGGCTCCTTGAGCTAAAAGATTTGCAAAAACCTCTGCACGTTCTGATTTCTCTCCTACAATAATACGTGATGGATATAAGTTATCATATAATGCTCGTCCTTCACGTAAAAATTCAGGAGAAAAAATGATATTGTTCGTATTGAACTTCTCGTTAATTGCTTTTATATATCCTACAGGAATGGTTGATTTAATAACCATTGTTGCATTAGGATTATATTTTAAAACATTTCCTATAACTGTTTCAACCGAACTCGTATCAAAGTAATCTTGTTCTGGATCGTAGTTCGTCGGTGTAGAAATAATAACATATTCCGCATCTTTTAACGCTTCTTCTACGTCAGTTGTAGCTGTTAAATTTAAATTCTTTGTTTGCAAAAAATCCTCAATTTCAGGATCAACAATCGGTGATTTTTTATTATTAATTAAATCAATCTTTTCTTCAATTATATCTAATGCGATTACTTCATTGTGTTGTGCTAGAAGAACAGCATTTGAAAGCCCAACATAACCAGTACCAGCGACTGTGATTTTCAATTTACCCATACCCCTTATAGTTTTGTAACAATATCTTTTAACATTTCCTTTACTTCATCGCCAAATTCTTCATTATTAATTGCAAATTCAATTGTAGTCCGAATAAAGCCTAATTTCTCTCCAACATCATAGCGTTTTCCTTCAAAATCATATGCATATACTGGCTCTTCTTCATTTAACATTTGAATCGCATCCGTTAATTGAATTTCTCCTCCTGAACCAATTTGATGTTTTTCTAAATGTTTAAAAATTTCCGATGTTAAGACATATCTTCCCATAATTGCTAAATTTGAAGGTGCAGAACCAATTTTAGGCTTCTCCACAAATTGATTAACTTTGTATAATCGGCCATTTTTTTCAGAGGGATCAACTATACCATATCTATCCGTTTCATTTTCGTCTACTTTTTGCACTCCGACAACGGATGCCCCTGTTTCATTATAACGATCAATCAATTGTTTTAAACCAGGGGTTTCAGCCACGACTATATCGTCACCAAGTAATATGGCAAAAGGCTCATCACCGATAAATTTCCTCGCACACCAAATAGCATGCCCCAAACCTTTTGGTTCATGTTGTCTAATATAGTGAATATCAATTTCAGCCTCACGTACTTTTCTTAATAATTCAATCTTCCCCGATTCTTCAAGTGACTTCTCTAATTCAAAATTCGAATCAAAGTGATCCTCTATTGCGCGTTTTGTTTTACCTGTAACTATTATTATATCTTCAATTCCAGCTGCAATTGCTTCTTCTACAATATATTGAATTGTAGGTTTATCGACAATTGGTAGCATTTCTTTCGGCATTGCTTTAGTCGCTGGTAAAAATCTAGTCCCTAAACCTGCAGCAGGAATAATAGCTTTTTTTACTCGTTTCATGCAAATTCCTCCATTTCTATCAACCCAATTATAATTATAAGCCTTATTATCTTGTGATAGCAATCTATAGAATCATGATAACATTTTAATTTTTAAATTTTCAACTTCATTATAACTTCAATAATAATAGCTATTCTTGAAGATATATTTTATAATATAATAAATTAGTAGTATCTATTATTTTTTTATACAAATTATCGATTTATCAAAGTCTTATCAAAAACACTAAATATTTTTATATACTCTTGAAGGGAGAAACACTCAACTATGATAAATGGTAGAAAACAAAAAAGAGCAAAGAAAAAAGGTATGACATGGAAAAAATGGCTTCTATTAATTATTGGAATTTTTGTATTAGCAATCGGAGCATTAATTGCTAAAGTTTATATCGACATAAAGCGTACGGCATCAGATATTCACGAGATTATCCCTGAACGTCCTAAATCTGATATGCGAGATTCCGAGATTGCATTCGGCAATCAAGATCCTTTTAGTATTTTACTATTAGGGGTAGATGCTCGTGAAGGAGACGGTGGTCGTTCGGATACAATGATCGTAATGACTTTAAACCCGAAGAAAGACTCCTCAATGATGGTAAGTATTCCACGGGATACATTAACAGAGATAGTCGGACAAGGAAATGAAGATAAGTTAAACCACGCATATGCATTCGGTGGCGTTAAGATGGCACTAGATTCAGCAGAGAATTTAATGAACATTCCTTTAGACTATGCAGTCCAAGTAAATATGGAAAGCTTTAAAGAGATAGTAGATGCGGTCGGTGGTGTCGATGTAAATAACTCTATCGCATTTGATGGTTTCAGCGAAGGTAATATCCATTTAAACGGTGAAGATGCTCTGGCTTATGTCCGTATGCGTAAACAAGATCCACGTGGAGACTTCGGTCGTCAAGATCGTCAGAAACAAATTGTACAGGCAGTGATGAAAGAAGGTGCATCTGTCAGTAGTATTATGAACTATAAAGATATCTTTGATTCTATCAGTGCTAACGTGCGTACGAATTTAGATTTCGATGATATGGTAGATATTCAGAAGAATTACCGTGGCGCAGTGAAAGACGTTCAGCAATTATACTTCGAACGTGGAGAAGGCCAGATGATTAATGGCGTTTGGTACTATATTATGAATGATGAAGAATTAAATGAAGTTTCTACACAACTCCGCGAACACCTGGAGTTAGACTAATGAAAACCGCCTGTCCATTGTGGTGCTGATCACGATGAACAGGAGGGTTTTTGTTTATGATGTAAGATTGTTTGGTTGGGATTTTATGACTTTTGTGCGTATTCTTGCAACTCTACCCCACATTCTTGCAACTTCACCCTGCATTCTTGCAACCCCATCCCCAGGGAGAGCATTATCTACTTACGCTCGCTCTTTTCCAAAGGTCGACTGAGGCATTTTGTGGAAATTGGTCGAAGGCTGGGCGATGGTACTTGCGTAACTTTGTTTTCCCAGTTGCTTCAAATGGTGAGTTTTTTAGAATACGACTAACTAACCACATTTTTTCACGGCCCAATTGCAACCATACTCGGCACTGTTCGTTGTTCATCGTATCCCCAATCAACAGGAAATAATCATATAATTTCTGTATATGTGCTTCTTTATCATTGATTTCACAATAACTACAGCGCCAAGTGCCGTAGGTACGTGACATTTTTCGGTTGCATATTGTACAGCGAATCCCAAATTCAAGTTCACTTGTTCGTATATGATGTTGATCTAGCACGTTGATGAGAAGTGGATCGTTTTCCTTTTTTAATAGATGAGCAATTTTTTTAATGTCGACGGTTGATAGCATGTCATTGTTGAATGATTGATATATTTTTTCTACTCGATAAATAACTTCTTCCAGTGTAACGAAGCAGTTCGACAGTTCATCGTTCTCACTATCATGTTTTAAGAGAGCTTCATCGTTTGTCGAGACAGCCAGTGCGACTATTGGGACGTGATAGCCATGAAGTGCTAACCAATGTTTCAAGTTTTTTCGTTGTGTAAATGCTTGAAGAACGGGATCCTTATAAGCTTTTGTTTTCCCATCAAAAATTTGCACTAATTGGCGCGTATCCTTTTGGTATAAGATCTCCCCACGAATATATTTTGATTCTAGAACAATGATTACTTTGGATGTGAGTAATATTTTATCCATTTGAAACCTTGTTTGTTTCATACCTTTCAATCGTATATCTGAAATTTGTTCATAGTAACTTGGCAGTAGATTCAGTTTATAATCTAAGTTTTGCTCTCCAGTAAATCCGGAACGATATTTATAATATGATGCTAAAATTTCTTCTTTTCCCATGTACCCTTGGGAAATATTTCTTATGAGCGCTTCATATGCTAATAATATTTGTGGTTTCATTCGCAACATCAGTATCCCCACCCTTTTTATACTAATGTAAACGATATAGTGAAATGTGACAAATCACTGTCATGAAGCCATTTTTGTAAAATTTACTTTCTCATAAAAATTAGTATACCTTTTTATATTTTACGGTGGTTTTTACCCAAGAAATATGAAAATTTAAACGGAATTGTGTCTAAATTTCAAATTTAAATAAATTAAAAAAAACGAATTTGCCACCTTAGCAAATTCGTTTTCCTCACAACACAACATTCAATAAAACACTTAGCGAGACAACACTAATTACTGTCGAAATGAATGTAATGCTTGATACGAGATCTGGTTCCGTATCAAATTCAATTGCGTACATCGTTGTCGTCGCTGCAGTTGGCATACCTGCAATGATTATTAAAATGTATCCGATGAGTGGATCGACATCAAACATCCATACAAATAAAATGGCGACAATTGGAGCGATAGCCATTTTTAAGACGACACTTGATATGATGACTTCCCAGTTCATTTTTATTTTCGTCATCGAACCGAGTTGTAACCCTAAAATAAGCATCATTACGGGAATCGCTGCATCCCCGACCATAGAAAGTGTCGAGTACATTTCATTCGGAATAGACACATCTAATAATTGAAAGCCAATCGCTAAAAATGCAGCATATGTCGTCGGCATTTTCATCACATTTAATAAAGCCGTTTTCACACCACTCGTATTTCTTGATGCATAATAGATTCCAAAGAAGTTATTTTGCAATGATTGTACGACCATAATAAAAATCGCATATGGAACAGCCTGCTCCCCAAGACTAAATAAAACAACAGGTAATCCGTAGTTTCCGGAGTTCATAAATCCAGTTGCTAAAATTGCGGCGCTTTCCGTCTTCGTTTCCCACTTAAAAATTTTCGCTAATATTTTATTTAGCCCGACCATGACATATAATAATACGAACATAAAAACAAAAATAACGATATAACTATCGTCAAATTCGGCATCGTATAGTCCGACAAACACTAATGCCGGGGACAATATGTATAAACTTAAAGTAGAAACAGAACGTACATCGACTTCGCGGAATTTCTGTAAAATGAAGCCGACAGCAAACACCATAATAATTGGTAAAATAACGCTAATAAATAATCCCATGTATGACATCCTTAATATGTAAATATTCAATATTTCTATTATACTATAAGAAATGTTAAAAAAAGATGATTTTGCCCCTTCCTCCAAAATCATCTTTTTTGTTTACACGCGTGCTTTAACTGATTCGTCGTTTTTGTACATACGACACTTGTCCATTTTTCCCTGCGGACATACCGTTAATCATAATGACAATTGCTACAATAATAAGTAACCCTAAAGGAATCGTCCATCCACCTGTCGCATCTTGTAAAGCACCGACAAGGACTGGTCCTGTTGCTGCAAGTAAATATCCGAATGATTGTGCCATTCCTGACATTTCTGCTGCTTCTTTTCCGTCTTTCGTACGTAAAGTGAAAAACATCATCGATAAACTAAACGCACTTCCGCCAGCAACTCCAAGTAAAACGGCTGCAATTGGGATGATGAAGGCACTGCCTTGTAATAACCCTAAAATCCCTAAAATAAATGCGGTCGCCGTTGCGATACTGAGGCCGACTTGGTCCTTCATTTTCTCTGCAATGATCGGGACGACAAACGTACATGGGATTAACGCAAACTGCATTAAAAACACGATCCACCCTGCCATCGATGCTGAGTAATTTTTAGAAATTAAAATATCTGGCATCCATGTGATAAGTGTGTAATAAATAAGTGACTGTGACCCCATGAAAATCGTAATTTTCCATGCGAGCGGTGAACGCCATAAATTACTTTTTTCTTTCGTTCTCACTTGCACTTGCTCTGATTTGTTTGCACCTTTTAATTGAGGAATCCATAATAATAATGAAATAATGCCTAATACACCCCAAAATGCTAGCGCACCTTTCCAACCAAAGTCGCCCATATTTGAAATGGGCACACTTAAACCTGAACCAAGTGCACCGAATACATTCATAAAAATGGCGTAAATCCCTGTCATTAACCCTATTTTCAGTGGGAAATTCATTTTAATAATAGCTGGAATAAGGACATTTCCAACCGCGATAGCTAGTCCAATGAACAATGTTCCCGCAAATAAAAACCCTACTCCTGTGATGGAACGAATACCCGTACCAATCAACAATAAAATAATCGATAAGAAAATTGTCCATTCCATTCCAATACGATTTGCAATTTTTGGGGCAAATGGACTTAAAAACGCAAACGCTAAAAGTGGTAACGTCGTAATTGCTCCTGCTACTGCATTGGACATACCGAGATCATCTCGAATGAACGTAATAAGTGCCCCGACTGATGTGAGCGGGACACGTAAATTCGTACTTACGAGCACTACTCCAATTAAAAGGAGCCATGCCGCTTTATTATCTTTTGCCGCTAAACTTTCGTTAGACATGCTAACCCTCCATACTAATAAATAATACTATCCTTCTACTTTTTCCACATAGCCACGTAATTCATTAAAATATTTACCGACGATGGCGCCTGCTGCTTCGACATTTCCAGCCTCAATCGCCCGAACGAGCCCTATATGAAACTCATTATCATGTAATAAATCTTTCTCGAGTTCTATCATCTGTTCAACGAAATCGTACACGACATCAAATAACGGCTTGTACATATCGAATAATAATTGGTTTCCTGATGCTTCTACGATACTCGAATGAAATAAAATATCTGATTGTATAAATGCCACGCGGTCTTCTTTGTCTGCCGCATGTTGACATGCTTCCAATGTTGCATGCATCTTTGTAAAGTCCACCTCTTCAAAACGTTCTGCGGCTAATTTTGCTGCTTGTTTCTCCAAAGCGAATCGAACATCTAACGTTTCTATCATTGCCGCTTTTTTTGCATGGCGTTCCAATGCAACACCAAGCGTATTTTCCGCTCGTACAATCGTCCCGCTTCCTTGTTTCGTTTCGAGTAATCCCGCATGCACAAGTGCTCGAATCGCTTCGCGTAATGTATTTCGGCTTACATCAAACTGTTCCATTAACACCATTTCAGGTGGAATTTTTTCCCCAACAGCCCAATGTCCTTCCTCAATTAACGACTCAATTTGTTCTGCCACTTGCTCGACTAATGACATACGGCTCGTCTTTTTAATGACCATCGAAACACCTCCCGCTTCATGTTCTCTTTTAAAAAATCTCGTTCTTTTTCCGACAAACTAAAAGTTGTAGGATGATTGGTATATTGGATATATTAACAAACAAATTGAGCAAATGTCAAAGTTTCCACTTCAGACATCTATAATGTCGATTTCCGTTAAAAAAGTCCCCTTCTATTTACAATCGATTATAATTCCACGATAATAAACACATTGGACAAATTGGAGGAGATGGCCATTTTTATCATTTATTTCATCATCGGACTTTTCGCATCTATCCTCGGTTCGATGGCAGGCATTGGTGGGGGAGTCATCATTAAACCAATCCTTGACACAATCGGCCTTGATGACGTATCGACGATTAGTGTGTTATCCGCATCGACCGTCTTTGCGATGGCTGCCATGTCATTAATCACCATGCTATTTTCGAAAAAACTACAAGTTCGTTTCAAAATTGCAAGTTTATTAGCTATTGCATCGAGTATCGGTGGCATTATTGGAAAAGGCATGTTCAACCGCCTTCTCGAATCATTTGCACAACCAGATATGCTCGCGATGATGCAATCGATAATTTTAGCATTTTTAATGATACTCATTTACATATATCAAAAGAAAAAATACGTGTGGCGTACATTTACATTGGAAAAAGCGCCCTTCATTTTAATGATTGGGTTTACACTCGGACTCATAGCTGCCTTTCTCGGTATTGGTGGAGGACCATTTAACGTCGCGATTCTATCACTCTGTTTTTCTATGACAGCGAAAGAATCGAGTATAAACTCGCTTTTTATCATCTTCTTTTCCCAGCTGTCTTCGATTATTACGACAAGTGTGACGACAGGTTTTACTGAACTTGATTTAACGATGCTTCCGTATATCGTCATCGGAGGTGTCGTCGGTGGACTAACTGGTAGTGCCCTTTTATCTCGAGTTACGAACACAATGATTGACCGCGTATTTACGACTGTCATTTTCATCATTATTTGTATCAATCTATTTAATGCAATAAAATTGCTTCCATCTTTAGTTTAAAATTTTTCTGAAAGGGAAAAATAGAACAAAGGAGCGTGAGACTATGGCAAATATTATTTGGGCACTCATAGGTTTACTCGTTTTATTTTGGGTTGTCGGGTTAGTTGCAAAAGTCGGTGGCGCCATCATTCACTTCTTATTAGTTGTCGCCATTATTTTACTCATTATCAATCTCATATTTGGACGAAAAGGCACATGAAAAAGGAACGAGCTAATAAACGCTCGTTCCTTGTAATGTACCATCAATTGGTAAGCCATTATCATACCAATCTTGAATCATTTTATTCGGTTCTGAACCAAATTCTTCCTCTAACATCGTCTTTAACTTCTCATATTGGTCTGTCACACAGCCTAATTCTCCAATGATGTGATACAACTTCATTAAAGCCAAATATGTATAATCAACTTTCGGATGCTGCATTTGAATTTCTTTTGTGAAAATGATTGCTTCCATATATTTCCCATGCTCGACAAAACATTTTATTATTTTACGAACAATCGACAAAAATTGTAAACGGCATTTCTCTTGTAAATTTTTCTTCCATTCATATGGCTCATCTTCTAAGTAATCCCCGATGTACATGTTTTTCAATACATTAAACTTTTTTAAGATAAGTAATTTATCGCAACCATCTGCTAAATCATTCGAAATATCATTATACAACTGTCCAAAATGCATCATATTACAAGTTATATTATGGTATTCCACTACATATCCTTGTACACTCGTATGAATATGAATACCAATGTTTAATTCACGTAATAATTTTCGTAAATAATAAATTGCCGCATATAAATTATCATACGCATTTTCCATAGGCATGTCCGGCCATAATAGTTGAATTAATGTTTCTTTATGGACGATTTCATCCCCATGTTGAATTAAATATATAAGTAATTCTCGTGTTTTTGCCGTACGAAACTTAATATTTGTGATTTCTTTTCCGTCCTTTTTAAAGTGAAACCTTTTAAACATATTCACTTCTGTTTCAGGATAAATTGGAAACATGATGTCTTTTTTAATTTCTTCTTCTAGTTGCTTAATCTTTTCATATGTATATGGTTTTTCAATATATTTAATTGCTTTCCCTTGAAGAATATTCTTTTTATCTTTGTCTTCATTTTCGCGAATATATACTAAATGTGCAGTTAACTGATGATTTGCCAAGTATTGAATAATCTTGATGTTTACACATTTAGGTACATCGATGTTCATGAAAATGACTTCAGGTTCTAAATCTGCTAACTCCATAGTATCGAAATCCTTTGTTGCATAAGCTTTTAAAACATGAATGTTAGAAAAATGTTCCTGCAAAAACTGTACCGCTTCTTCTTCATGATCAATAATAACTGCTCGTAGCATATTATCCACCTCAAGTCTGTAACTAAATGATTGCAATAAATAAACATTGACTTATTAATTATCTTAACATAATTGTTTCAATATCGTTACTTTTATGTTACAGAATGAACACTTATACTTATTTCATGCAAATAAACCGGAAAGATTAATAAGTCTTTAGATTCGTTTTACTGTCAATAATTTACAGAAAACATAAAAAATAGAATGAAACAAGAAAGATTTTATAGGTCACTAAAAAGCACCTCATGTTTTACGTATTATTCCTTTTACAAATCAAGTACATAATAATATCTCTCTTGTTCATCTTGCATTTTTGTTAATTGGGTCGATTGGAAGCTTTTTAATATATATGTACAATGTTCGAATTGTTTTCTATCCACAAACTTTGGTTGCCAAAACGTTTTTAAATTATTCGTATAAATTGGATAAAGACGTAACTCAAAACGATTGTCTTCGTATATGAGTTGTACAAATAAACTATATGGAGCAACATGTCTACGATTATACTCTCCATCACTATTAAACACGCCATTCCCTATACTATACACGACATATGTATCATGTACTTTTTCAATTTCTTGAATCATATGTGCACCATGTCCAATAATAACGTCTGCTCCAGCTTCCACTAATGAATGAGCATATTGACGTTGCTTTTTCGATACCGTTTTAAAATCACCGCCCCAATGCGGAATAACGATAATAAAGCTTTCTGGATGATTCTTTTTCTCAAACCTTATTTGTTCAAATAAACTCCCACTCATATTCGCGACTCCTGGATTAGGCCCAAGCGCATAAAAGTCAAAATCGACATACATACTATTTCGATGCCAATATGCGTTAAATATAACGAACCTTTTTCCGTTCACTATTTTAACAAAAGGCTTTTCTGCTTCTTCCTGAGTATTCCCTGCCCCAACGGTAGCAATATTTGCACCCTTGAATTGTTCGATTGTCTCTACTAAATTATCTTTCCCTCCATCCATTAAATGATTGTTTGCTAGTGTTACAAGGTCAAATTTCTCTTGTTTAATAGCGGGAACCGTTTTATCTACATGTGCAAGTAAAACGAACGGTTTTCTTCTTCGTAAAAAATAATCATCGCTCTCTGATAAAGCCGCTTCAAAATTACATATATTGAAATCTCCTTCTTCTATTAAAGGGCGTATACGATCAAACGAATATGCCCTACCATATTTCTGTAATCCATCTAAACGACCTTGACGTTTCCGGATTCGCGTATAAAATTCACCAAAATATGTATCACCAATCATGTTTATTTTGTAGGGAGTTTTTTCCGTTTGATCAGCAACGACAGGAGTATCATATTTTTTCTTCTTCATGCTATCCAAAGATGCTTGAATTAATCGATCCCGATCATACATATCTTTTGCACCAAGTACGACGGTGACATATTTCTTTCCATTATTTTGTGTTAAAACTGCCCCTATCGAATGTAAATGACCGTAAAAGATTCCATGTGAAATAATTCCTTTATGAAATAAATTCGTTTTTGCCTCATATACTTCCTTACGGTAAAAACATATATTTTGTGCAAACCAATTTAAAGTCGTAGAATATCCATCAAAAAGTACTTTTGCTGCTTTATACAGATCAAGCAGGGTCATACGCTGTTTTTTGTTCGTAATACGACGTCCTGTTACATTTCCAATCGCAGCTTGAGAAATGCTTAAATGCTTTCCTTTTTCCTGAATCATCGCCATTGCCTTATTATTATTCCCTATTACTTGATTCGCTAACATTAATAATGTGTTTGGTGCATATTGTATAATCGCCGTGGATAAAATATCTCCAAGTGCAATCTCCTCTCCCTCCACTAACGGAACAGCATTAGTGGAAGTTGTTTCTTTCAATGCTTGACGTCCCGGCTTGTAACGTTCATTCACAACTAATTCTTTTGCGAATAACTTTTCCATTATAATTTGCAATAATAATAAATGACCGACTCCGTGATTTTGTGTTGCTTGTGGGTTTCCACTCATTCCAACAACAACATTTGATTCAAGCTCAAAAGTCATGGCACCTGATGCTGTTGCATATGGATGGTCAATAGAGTATAAAAGATTTCCTTTTTTCTCATGTAGTGATGTCAATAAATGCTTTTTCACAAACTTAAAATCACTAGAACGAGGCGAACCTTTTACAAGTAAGAAGTCATCTTCTTTTATAAGAGGTGCAACTGCCTCCGAGAGTAATTTACTATTTTCAAAATACCCTCCAATAATCGTTTCGGGTAATTTTTTTAATAAATATTTCATCTCTGGTCCATGTGCAAATACAAGATCAATTCCTGCTTGTAAAATTGGGTCTACCAATGCTTCATGTTGCCTTTTCGCCTCTGCATCCCCTAAATATTCAATTCGGCCTAAAATGGCAATTTTCTTTCCACTATAATATGGTGCTTGACGACCAAATAAATTGATTGTTTCAATCATAGCAATGCCTGTAGCATTCCAACTATCATCTAACATCGTACATTGTTTTCCATTTGGTAGGGAGATCTGTTCGAACGTTTGTATTCCTTCTGCTGGTTTATATGTTTCAACAAAAGGAATTACTTCCTGTAAAGGAAAATTCCAATGTTTTAAAACAGTTAGTACCCCTATTATATTTTGTACCATTGCTTTACCTAATAAATATGTAGTAAATGTCACTTCTTCCCCTAATATTTGCACATGAACTTTCGCTTCACTTCGTAATTCTTTATAATCTATTAAAAAGCTGTCACACGTATCATCGATTCCATATGTTAAAATATTCTCATTATATCTTTCTACAGACTCTTTTAATACGTCAAACTCTTTCGTTTCTTTGTTAATAATGACTGTACCCTCGTTATTCATTCCTTCTGCAACTCGTGCTTTTAATTTCGCTGTTTCATATGCTGTCTTCGCTTGTCCACCGTCGATAGATGTAATAAGTGCTACATTCGGAGGATAATTTTTTAAAATCCCCCCTTGTTTCATCCACAATCCAGATACAGCTGATTCAACTACCAAATAATTAGGATTACTGACAGCACATGCAATTGTTAATGGGACTCCTGTTCTTGTATTATGATTTCCTCTAGTCGCAATGACAGAATCGAAGTTTGTTAATATATGATTTAATAAATTTTTCGATGTGGACTTTCCTGCGGTACCTGTGATTGCAATCATTTTCCCAGTAAATTTTTCGTATGCATAATTACCGAGAATTTGTATTACTTCATATGTATTTTCCGTAATAAATTGTGGAATGTTTTCATCTAACGAAGGAATCGGCTTTTGTGCAATGACACCATCAATCTTATGCTGAAATGTTGTCACGATAGTATGAGTATCTGTCCATCCAGCATAAATCCCTTGATTTCCTGAACCTAGATGCCATGTATCTGAATCAATTGCAATAAATAATTTCTTTCGTTTCCTTTCTCTATTCACATCCGTCTTTGAAATTGTTACAGTTTCGATAAACCACTTACTGGTAGGTTCTCTATACCAATATCCATCAAATAAGTTTTCTATTACATCCTTCGTGTATACTGTTGGCATGATAAACCCTCTTTTCTATTAGTAAAAAACGAGACAGTCCCCCTATCTCGTTTACTCTACATCATTAATTTCACGATACGATATAAAGGTCAGCCAATATTAATCGTAATTGCGAGAACAAATGTTATAACAATAACCATTAAAAAATTGACATGTTTATTGCTTTCTTAATCAGCAACCTCTTCATCATCTTGAATGATGCCACGTGCTAATTCTGCTTAGTTCTTTTCCTCATCCATCTGTATCATGACTTTTTCTATTAAACATCTAATATAGGTGCTTCGATGTTCGTTTGTTTCCCTATCCGTTCATGATAATATTGGCAATATCCAGATAAATAATGCTCCACATCATCAATACGAACTCTAAACGAATGGTGACGGATAAAGAATCCATCTAAAATAAGACTTGGTTGTTTCATATACATCGCTTGTTCCGGATAAAAAAATCCAACCCGCTGAAATTCTGCACGACGGTCAATCGTTTCTACTAAAAAATCTTCATCGAAGTTATTTAATAAATATTCTTTTCCTAATTCTTTCATACGATGAATCATTTTATATGCAGCCATCGTTAGTTCTAAAAATGTCGGGAATGTCGTTTCACGATGATAAATAAACTGAAGACGATTATGACAATTTTTTAAACCAAATTCAAAATAGGCATCATCAGGTGCATAAGTAACTAATTCATTTGCCGCATAACTTAACCAATGATCATGATATTTCCAGTAATCTTTTTTTATAAAATAATCGAAAGAATCTTTTACTTCCTCTAGCCATTGTGACTCTTTATCTAAAGCATATAAACGCAATAAGGCAAAAATTGCTTCCCCTTCATAATAAATAATCCGATTCATCTCTTTTATTTCAAAACCTGGATATTGAAGGACGTGAATAAAACTACTATCTGGTAGCTTCATTTCAATTATGCCACGAGCTAATGCTTGAGCGATTTCTAAGTAATTGTCATTCCCTGTTACCGTCATATATTTAGTCATTGCCAAAATTGCCGTCGCATTGGACCCTAATTTTATCTCTCCATTGTTCGCATGTTCGACGACAAAGGCTGTATCTTCTTTTTTATATACAATGGCACTATCAATTAAATAATTTAATCCACGCTCCACTGCTTGTACTACCTTTTCATCGCGTATTATTTCATACCCTTCCATCATTGCATATAACGAACTAGCGTGGCGTAAAATGTTGTAGTTTGCAATTGACTTACCGAATGCAGAAAAATAGCCATATTGGAATTTTCCATTTTCTCCTACTTGTCTCGTTAAAAACTGCGTCGACTTTTCAATAAGATGTGCTACTTCATCTTTCATGTTTGTTGTTTTCCTTAAACCATTCGACAATGATCCATTATATAATTCGTGAATATATTCTTCTGTGCGTTCTTTAAAATAACTTTTTGTTTCAAATATGTATACATTTTTATTCCTATAATGCTCTTTCATAAATAGGAGTTTATTACTCTGTTTTACTTTCAAATAATGGTTCACATTTTTATCGTGAAGGCCGATTTTTTTATTTGGGAGTTGACGGATTAAGGCATTCCCATTAATTTCTTGTTCTAAAAAAGCAAGTTGAAATTGCTCATCAAAAGCAATGCCATAGCGAAAATAATTACGACGAGTATTGGCGATTTTTTGTTCTAATTGCTGAAATGGAAGTTGTTCCACATTCGTTACGTAATCTATCTTCATCCATTCAGGATCTAAATGATTTTTCCTCACAAGTTGTATCGCTTTTTTTTCTAAGTTTTGAAACACTTTATCAAAAGATTGATTGATTTCACATAATACTCTTGCGCGAATAAAAGGATTTCCGATCGATAAGAAGCAAATAAATTTTGTTTCTGCTTCGATTTGGATTGGTTGAATCATGGGGGCAATTTTTTCTTTTAAGTCTGTTAATGCTGTCGTTATATAACTTAAGTTTGTTTGAGCAATCAAAACGAACCCTCCAATTCTATTTTTCTGAATTTTCTAAATTAATATAGCCTATATCTCATTATGAAATATAGGCTATATTTTATCAAGATTTATTACCTGTTTTCGCTATCGCGGCGTCTCTTCGTTGATAGAATTCCACCTAATCCAGCAAATAATGCGACTAATCCACCTAATAACCAGTTGAATGTGTCACTTGCCGTGTTTGGTAAAATTTGTCCATTTCCGTCCGTTGTACCTGATGATCCAGAACCACCATTGTTGCCATTAGGGATAATTTCTACCCCTTCATCTGAATCACCATTACCTATTGACTGAACTTCAACAATGACTGGATCTCCTGATTCATTACCTTTCCATTGTTGTACAGTTAATTCTTCGCCTGCTTTTGCGGCTCTATTTAACTCTACTTCAAAGGAACCATCAGGTTTTACAGTTGCTCTACCTAATTCATTTCCATCAGCATCTGTTACAACGATTGTTGCTCCTGGTATTCCACCATCTCCAGTTACTGTTGTGTCACCATCAGTAACATCATCGACGCTTCCTATATCAAGATCACCATCAGCATCGGCATCGGCATCGGCGTCGGCGTCGGCGTCGGCGTCGGCATCAGCATCAGCGTCGGCATCAGCATCAGCATCGGCGTCGGCGTCAGCATCGGCATCAGCATCGGCGTCGGCATCAGCGTCGGCGTCAGCGTCAGCATCGGCATCAGCGTCGGCATCGGCGTCAGCGTCGGCATCAGCGTCAGCATCGGCGTCAGCGTCGGCGTCAGCATCGGCGTCGGCATCGGCGTCGGCATCAGCATCGGCATCAGCATCAGCGTCGGCATCAGCATCGGCGTCGGCATCGGCGTCGGCATCGGCGTCGGCATCGGCATCAGCGTCGGCGTCAGCGTCCGTATCATCAATTGGTAATACATTAATAGTTGTTCTTTCACTTACTTGCTCATCTACAATTTGTACTAAAGTAATTTCAGTACCCGCTGGTAATGTTTCAGCTAATTCAAGTGTGAATACACCATTATTTTCAATTACTTCTAATGAACTGAATAACGCGAATGTAGCTGAACCAGCTATCGCTCTGCCAACTTCTTCTCCATCAACATATGCAATAACCGTTGCACCTTCAATAGCCTCACCTGTAATCGTCGTCTGATCTTCATAAATATCATCTGCAATAGGTGCTTCAATAACGATTACTACATCATCATCTCCGTCTCCATCAGCGTCAGCATCGGCATCAGCATCAGCGTCGGCATCAGCATCGGCATCGGCATCGGCGTCAGCATCAGCGTCGGCGTCGGCATCAGCATCAGCGTCGGCGTCAGCATCGGCGTCTGCGTCGGCATCAGCATCAGCATCAGCGTCGGCATCAGCGTCGGCATCGGCATCAGCATCGGCGTCAGCATCAGCATCGGCGTCAGCATCAGCGTCCGCGTCGGCATCAGCGTCGGCGTCAGCATCGGCGTCGGCATCGGCGTCAGCATCAGCATCGGCATCGGCGTCGGCATCAGCATCGGCATCAGCATCAGCGTCGGCATCAGCATCAGCGTCGGCGTCGGCATCAGCATCGGCGTCAGCATCGGCATCAGCATCAGCATCGGCGTCGGCATCTGCGTCAGCATCGGCGTCGGCATCGGCGTCAGCATCGGCGTCAGCATCGGCGTCAGCATCGGCATCGGCATCAGCATCGGCATCAGCATCAGCGTCGGCATCAGCGTCAGCATCGGCGTCGGCATCGGCGTCGGCATCAGCATCGGCGTCCGCGTCAGCATCAGCATCGGCGTCAGCATCCGCATCGGCATCGGCGTCAGCATCGGCGTCGGCATCAGCATCAGCATCAGCGTCGGCATCAGCATCGGCATCGGCATCGGCATCGGCGTCAGCATCCGCATCCGCGTCAGCATCCGCATCAGCGTCAGCATCCGCATCAGCATCGGCGTCCGCATCTGCGTCGGCATCGGCATCAGCGTCGGCATCAGCATCAGCGTCGGCATCAGCATCAGCGTCGGCATCAGCATCAGCGTCAGCGTCGGCATCGGCATCAGCGTCGGCGTCGGCATCAGCGTCAGCATCGGCATCGGCATCAGCATCGGCGTCAGCGTCGGCATCGGCATCAGCATCAGCGTCGGCATCGGCGTCAGCATCAGCATCGTCTACATCGACCGTCACACTAATTGTTGTTTCATCTTCTGATCCATCAGGGTACGTAATTGTAACAGGAATATCTATTGTATCACCAGGATTCGCATCTTCGGGTGCCGTCACAGTTACTGTTCCTGTGTCTGGATCAATCTCTACTACCCATCCTTGAGGAAAATCAGTACCATCAGTAATTTCAAATGTAGTTTCCTCCGGTAAATCTGTATCACCCGTTTGTTCTAACACTTCTGTTTCACCAGGTAAAATTGTGAGGCTATCATAACTAGGATTATACTGATCAGCTAATAATGAACAGTCTTCTCCTTCTTCAACTGTTACAGTAATATCATCACTTGCTTCTAAGGAACTTAAAAGTGTTAAATCAATTGCGTTATCTGAAACAATTGCACCTTTCACTTGTGCTCCTTGTTCACCTACATCACCAATCGTACAACTATTAGCATTATTAACTTTTACAGATGGAATAGATACAGTGAAATTTCCTAACGCTTGTACATGTGCTAAATCTGTAGATAAATCAAGCAGACCATCTGTTAACTGGTCTAAAACCCCTGTTACTTCACCTACTAAACTAGTAACTCCTCCCAGCACCCCATTAATTGCACTATTAAGACCACTGATTATCAGTCCTACACCCGGTACACTTTCTGCTCCTGGGAGTATTGCTAATTTCACGCCATTTAGAGCACCTACTAGATTTTCCAATGTCTCGATTACAACATCATTAACGGCTGTTTCTAAATGTTGTCCAAGTCCATCTGAAAAGTCTACTATTAACTCTCCATTCTCTCCGATTGTAACAGCTTGAGTTGTATTATATTGTAATACATCAGAAATCGCTTGATCTAAATTATTTAATGCTGCTAACGCCTGTTCTAATTCGGAAATACCTTCTATTGTTAAAAGGCTGTTTGGAATAATTGAGCTTTGAAGATCATCCACTACTTTCAAAATATTTCCCACTAACCCAGTAGCTGTTGATGTAATTCCTCCAATAGCTTCATTCAGAACTGGTAAATCATCCATTGTTACAGCGGTTAAATCAACCGAAACATTCGCATCACTTGCAACAATTTCAATTTGGTCTTGAACTTCTTGTGATAACCCAGATAAGTCTAGTTGGAAAACTGCTACTCTGTCTGGTCCTAATAGTTCAAGATTTGCTAATGATTGACCACTAACCTCTAACGCAAAATCGTTTGTATCATTTGCTGTTGCGGTAACATTAGTCGATTGAAGTAAATTAACTTCTGCTAATGTAGCCGCACTTACATAATGATTCTCAAACCCCGGCACATTCAAGTTGTTTAAGGCTGTCGTTAACGGGAATGATAAAATTAACGTTGTTGCAGCAACTGCCGCAGTCTTACGAATATACCCTTTGCGGCGTTTGTTATGTATATTTAGCCGTCTTTTATAGTCAAAATTCTTCTTGGACATCAATCGCATCCTCCTCAAAATATAATTATCTATTCGCTTTTTGTCGCTCTAACGCAACATATAGTTCCAATCATGCATTTCTCCACCACATTCCCCCCTTGACAATGATTAGAATATTTAGATAATTCTCACATACAAATAGCATAAAGGAACGACCTAATCACCTAACTTACATCATAATAGTCTGAACATTTACAAAACATTTACAAACTCTTCTCAAAACCTTTTCAAATTCTTTTCAATTTCTTTACAATTTCTTTACAATTTCTAAACACTGTCCACAATAAAAAACCTTACTATCTTTCTAGTAAGGTTTTAAGCGTACTGCATTTTAATCCAATTTTGGTACCACATTTTAATCGATTCATTTGGCTCTGTATTAAATTCGTCATATAACATCGCCTTTAACTTCATATATTGCCGTTCGACATTTTCCATATCGCCATACTTACTATACAACTTCATTAAAGCAAAATAAGAATAATCCATATACGGATACAGTTTTTGGATATCTAATGAAAGTAAAATTGCATTTGTCACATCGTCCTGCTCTATAAACAATTGAATTATTTTACGAGCAATGGATAAAAATTGGATGCGACATTTTTCCTTTAAATGTTCTTTCCATACGTAAGATTCTTCTTCTAAATATTCTCCACTATACAATTGTTTTAATCGGTTGAATTTATGAATTAAAACTTGTTTGTCCACTTCCTGACGTATATCGCTCATGATTTCTTCATATAATTGGTCAAACTCCATCACATCACATGTCACATTATGAAATTCTACTTCGTACCCATTCACATGTGTATTAATATGGATACCAATATGTAATTCGGAAAGTAATTTTCGTATATAATAAATCGATGCATATAAATTATCATACGCTTTATCGACAGACGCATCAGGCCATAATAATTCGACTAATACATCTTTCCGAACGGTTTCACCATAATGTTGAATCAAGTAAATAAGTAATTCACGTGCTTTTGCTGTGCGCCATTTTATATTTAATAAGTTATTTCCTGCTTTTTTTATATGAAAATATTTAAATAAACATAATTCAGTTACAGGATAATTTGGATAAATGATATCATCATTAATTTCTATCATTAACTTTTCTAACTGCTTTTTCGTGTACGGTTTTACGATATATTTCACCGGTGTTTCATGTACATACGTCTGTGCTAATGCTTGCTCATCTTCTTTTATAAATACGAGATGCGCTAATAACTGATGATTCGATATATATTGAATGAGGTCAATATGAATACATGTTGGTTCATGAATATTCATAAAAATAATTTCTGGTCGCAATTTTTCTAATGTTTGTAATGTAAATGCATTCGAAGTGAATACTTTTACAATATGTATATTCGTTAGCTGCTCACTTAAAAATTGTACCGACGTTTCGTCACGATCAATTACGACTGCTCGTATCATTTTTCTCCCTCCAAATCCCTAAAACCTTTATCATTGTTAAACAAAAAATAAACAAGTTATTCTTAACAGTTTATCATAAATATGCATTTAATTTACCACTTTATGCCAAAATGATTCCTTACTCTTATTTTCGAGATTTTTTTTAGTTAATAATGCTTATTTTCATGCTACTCAAAACTCTAACTTTGTGGGGTCACTACCGAGCTGGTGGTTTGCTCTGCGGTTGAAAGCCTTCATTACCGGCCTCAGCCTAAAAGGCACACTGAACGGTCTCCCTTATGCACCACATCCACGCACGAATTCTTTAAGAATCTTTTATTGCTATCTTTTTTTATTTCGTTGTCCCATAAATGGATCGTATTCGAATAATGTTAGTTGATCGCTTATATAATCATCTTTCAGCTGATTTCTTATATATTCCTGGATTTGATTTTTGTTTCTTCCTACTGTATCCATAAAATATTCTCTACACCAAAACCTCCTATTTCCATTTTGTGGGAGGTGATTAGCTTTATGGTTGCATTCTTGCAACTTCGAACCACATTCTTGCAACTTCGACCTGGATTCTTGCAACTTCGACCTGGATTCTTGCAACTTCGGGCCATATTCTTGCAACTTCTACTCATATTCTTGCAACTTCGGGCCATATTCTTGCAACTTCGACCCATATTCTTGCAACTTCGAACCATATTCTTGCAACTTCGGGCCGGATTCTTGCAACTTAGAACCCCAGAAGAGCCAGGGGTGTTCTAATGCATAATAATAAAAAAGCCCTCTCGTATAAATATACGAGAGGACTTTATTTTGTTAAGCCATAATAATTTATCGTGTATGTATGATCTTTTAATCTCGATATAGTTTGTTCTAGACCTTCCTTTGAAAACCATTCTTGTTTTGTCGTTAATAATTGTAATCCTTGCCCATCATGTTCAACAATGATAACAAATTCATTTTCCGGGATCATCGCAGACGCAATATGCATCGTGTCACTCATCGTTATTTCAACAGATGGGCTAGTGATGATCATTAACTCACTATGGGAGGACATGCAAAAATATTCCCCTATTATTGCTTCGATATGTGACTTTTCTGTCAGTTTAATTTTAAACATCGCTTGTGTGTCGACCGTTTTTTCTTTGATATCGATATTTTTACGTTTTAAATCATTTGCTAAATCCATATCGTCGTATGCATTCAAATATATAAACATTGGAAATTGTCCGTTTTCTTCTAACCATTTCAATATAAATTGCTTCGTTTCCAGCATCGTATTTTTCGCATCACTAACGAGAAGTGAAAATATGCGCATATTGGATGTATGTAATTGAACATGAGAAAACTTCTCTTCTAATTCTAATATTGTAAGTGTACGCATTATTCCACCCTTCCTTTAGACAGCCCCATTTTTTAGTTCTTTTTCATTATACCACATAGGAACAATTATTAGTTATTTATCTTATATTTTATTTCGTTTTTCCTATTTTACAATATTATACAATGAAAATATAGGTAAATAGAAATAAACATACGAAACAGACATCGTACATTCCATTTCGTATGTTGTCAATTTTGACCGTGAATTACATCGGTTCTGCATTTTGTTTTATGTCAGCCGGTACTGTAACTGCTTCAATCGTATTTTGATTGGAAAATGTTTGAACTTGTTTTTGTTGTACCGTCATTTTATCTTTTTCAATATTGAAATCTTCATCATATGTAAATGTTTTATCGATAGCGATTTCCATTATGTACTTTGTTTCCTTAGCAATCGCTATTTGTACCGTCATTTCTTCTACTTTATATGTATTGTTTAATGCTTCAAATGCTGGTTGTTCCGCATTTTTATCCATTTTTGTCGCTTGCTGTGGTTGTAATTCAAATGTGATGACATATGTATCCTCTGTTTCATCCAATGATTCCTTTTCAGCAGCATTACGATATGTCTCTGTTATTCGATCAAAAACAATCAATTCTTGTTCTTGAAATTCCTCATCGGTCAAACTATTTTCTGTTTCACTCCATGTATCGCCGTCCAATTTCATATACGTTTTTCCGTCGACGATATAAAATCCTCCTTTATATTCGAAAGATTGCTGTTCTTCTTCCGTAAATCCTTTCGGCTGACTTTGTTCGATCATTACTTCCAGTTGAAATGGTTCAAACACGACATCTGATGCTTCTTTCGTATAAAGATGGCTTTCTTCTTCTTGGAATGTTTCGATTGTATTCGTTTCTTCAATCATTGTAAAGCTATCTAATCCTTTATTGACATCTGATGTTTCTTCCATCAATTGATCAATCTTAGTGGATGAATTTTTCGATGATGTTTCTTTTTTCGTATCTTTTTGTTCGTTCGTCACTTCGGAATTTGTATTCGTATCTGTGTTTTGTTCATTCGATTTATTGCTACAAGCGAATAAAACAAAGGCAACAGCTAATAGGACAAGATTGATTTTTAAGCCTTTCTTCATCATGACCCTCCATTTCTATATATTCTATCTTACCATGTTCATGAGTTAATATTGAAATTTTTTAAATAAAAAAATAAAACGCCTAGAAAATGGTTCTAGACGTTTTATTTTATACTATTTCATAATATATTTCCTTTAATTTTTGTTCGAATAATTGTATTTGTTTTTCTGTTCTTTCTAGCATGCCACTATCTTGAATTGGATTCGATTTCGTTGCATCGATTTGTCCATCTTGAAAATATAATCCTTGCACTGGTTCCCCTTTTACTGCGTGAATCAATGGTTTAAAGGCAAAATCAATTGCTAATAGATGAGCAGCACTTCCACCAGACATGATCGGCAAAACGGGTTTTCCACGTAATCCATCTTGTGGGAGCAAGTCAATCAATGTTTTTAATGCCCCACTGTATGCTGCTTTATATACGGGAGTGCCGATGATAACTCCTTTTGCGTTGGCAATTTTTTCATTTGTTTGTTGAATGACGTCACTATTAAAATTAGCATACAATAAATCTTCTGCTGGAATATCTGTTACAGAAATATGTGTCGTCGTATATCCTTTTTCTTGTAACAAGGAGGCAAGATAAAATAAAATACGTTCCGAACGAGAATGTGCTCTCGGGCTACCTGATATAAAAACGATGTCGCTCACGTTCATACTCCTTTCTATTTGCGGAAATTTTTACCGCGAAACATTTGCTTGTTTCGTAAATTGATTCTTTGGAATGTGTAAGCCTAAATTTTCACGTAATGTCGATTTTTTCGGTTCGTTATTATAATAACCTTTTTCTTCTAATATTGGTAAGACATGCTGTAAAAATGCGTCATATTGCTCGCCAAATACCGGCATGCTTAACACGAAGCCATCTGCTGCTTTTTCGTCGATCCATTTAATCATTTCATGTGCCACTTTTTCATATGAACCGATAAACGCATGTTTCGGTGTCGCGATACGTAAGGCAACTTCTCTTAATGTTAAGTTTTCTTCTTTCGCTAATTTTTTAATATCGTCTGTCGTAGATTGGAAACTATTTTTCCCGACATCGCCAATATCTGGAAAAGGTTCATCGAGTGGAAATTGGGTGAAATCGAAATGATCAAAAAATCGTCCGAGATATGCTAATGCATCATCGATTGTAACGAAATGTTTGATTTGTTCATATGCCGCTTCTGCTTCCTCTTCTGTTGCACCGACGATCGGCGCTAATGCTGGTAAAATAACGATATCCTCTGTTTTTCGACCGTGTTGGATCGCCGCAGTTTTTACTGCTTTATAATATGCTTGTGCACTTTCCACTGTCGTTTTATTCGTAAAAATGGCTTCCCCATGTTTTGCAGCAAATTCAATGCCTGTTTTAGAAGAACCTGCTTGGAATATAACTGGCTGGCCTTGTTGGGATCTTTGAATATTTAATGGTCCTTCCACTTGAAAATACGTTCCTTCATAATGGACGCGGTGCATTTTTTCTTCCTCAAAAAACTTTCCTGTTTCACGATTTCGAACGAATGCATCATCTTCCCACGAATCCCATAACCCTTTTACTACTTCTACATATTCATCGGCCATTTCATATCTAAGAGAATGTGCTGGATGGTTCCCTTTTTGGAAATTTTTCGCCGTGTTTTCTAAGGGGGTTGTGACGACATTCCATCCAGCACGACCAGCCGATAATATATCTAAGGAAGCAAACTGCCGTGCAATATTAAATGGTTCACTATATGTCGTTGATACCGTACCAACGAGCCCGATCGTTTCAGTCGTTGCGGCAAGTGTCGATAACAATGTTAATGGTTCAAATCGGTTCAGAAAATGTGGAATCGATTTTTCATGAATATGCAAACCGTCTGCGATAAAAATGAAGTCAAGTCCAGCTTTTTCTGCCTTTTGTGATACGTTTATATAATGGTTTATATTAATACTTGCATCCTTTGGCACGTCTTCTGCTTTCCATGCGTTCATATGACCACCAGCACCTTGAATCAGGACACCGAGTTTCACATCTTTTTTTGTCATTGCACATCTTCCTTTCAATTTTTAAGAAAAGTGGGGTTGGGTGCGTAACAGTACAATATGGTTCAATCATGAACTATCTCACTGTCTCGGCCCCCTACTTCATATCATAACTAATCATTATTTTTCATCTTCTAGTAAATCGACGTCAAAATATTCTAAGGAAATTTCTGAGAACTTCCCATTTTCCTTTAATCGTACGGTCGCTTCATTTAATTCCTCGATTAAGGCATCATTTTCTTCGTTTTTTTGAAATGGCAATGCAACTGGTTGATCTCCAAATGGCTCCCCAACGATACGTAATGGGAGTTCACGTTCACTAATTTGTGCCAATAATTGTTCACGACCGTAGATGAGCCCATCAATTTTTCCAGAAGCGATATCTGTATACACAACATCATTTGATTCATACGTAATTAATTCATAGTTAAGGTCCGGAAACTCTGCCGCAAGCACATTTTCAAAATTCGTCCCCATCATGCTCGCTATATCTTTTCCTTTTATATCTTCTACTTCATTTAATGTATCGTTCTTTTCTGCCGTTGCAATAACTGCTTTTGAACTATAATATGGTTCCGTGAAATTGTATGTTTCCCCACGTTCTGGTGTAGCTGCAAAGTTGATCGCTGTATCTACTTTTCCAGATTGTAAATTGGCGAGCACGCCATTCCAATCTGATGTTACCCATTCCACTTCATATCCGGCTTCCTTCGCAATTTCCTTTATAATGTCGACACTAAATCCTTTTAAATCATCATCTTCTTTATATGAAACAGGAAAACCGTCAGGCACTGCCCCAACTTTGATTACTTTTTCATCTGTTGCACTTGCCGCTTCCTTCGTATCTTCTTGACCACATGCCACTAAAAAAAGGACTCCAATTACTAGCAATAATAAACTAATACGTTTCATGTAAACATCCTCCTTCAACCTCTTTGTTTGTACCCTATTTTTTTCTTCCACGTTGACGTTCTAGAAAAACTCTTTACACTTGATACGGTTTGCTTAATCGATGTTCATACCAACTTTGCAACTGACTATACAATAAGGTAAGCACCCAATAAATGAGGCC
Organism: Pseudogracilibacillus sp. SO10305; assembly: GCF_037072005.1. Lineage (NCBI taxonomy): Bacteria > Bacillati > Bacillota > Bacilli > Caryophanales > Bacillaceae > Pseudogracilibacillus > Pseudogracilibacillus sp. SO10305. The sequence goes on from NZ_JAXHDE010000002.1 coordinate 81,471, forward strand.
GACCGCTAAATATGCTTCAAAGAACTTCAAGTTTGCAGATGCGAGCATTTTTCCTTGAGCGAGTAATTCTGTCACGCCGATCGTAAAGGCGAGGGACGAATTTTTAATGAGACCGATAAACATATTTCCCGTTGCTGGAAGTGCATTTCGAATTGCTTGTGGCAACACGATGCTACGCAATGATTGGAAATATGTCATCCCGACAGAAATCGCTGCTTCTTCCTGCCCTTTATCAACAGAAGTTAGTCCCGCTCGAAAAATTTCCGCCAAATACGCGGAAGTATTTAATCCGAATGCGACGATAGCCGAAACGATTGCCCCTAGGTCATTGAATATTGGAAAAATTTGCGGCAAACCAAAATAAATCATTAATAATTGCACTAAAATCGGTGTGCCTCTAAAAAATGATATATAAATTTTTGCCAGTTGCATGAAAATAGGAGTTCTATTTACTAAAATAACCGCGATAATCGCTCCAATGACTGTTGCAATCGCCATCGCTGCAAACGTCATATACAATGTAATTGGTAAATAAGTGAGTAACTCTGGAATGATTTCAAACACGTAACGGATATCGATATTCAATGACGACACACCTCCAATTTTTTTGCTTATCATTTAAGCAAGTAGTCATTTTCTATTACATAATTTTTTACACGTATTGTTTATTTAAGACGCTTAACAATTCAAACGATTGTAATCTTTTCGCTTCATCAAGTACGGGAGTGTGTACGATAAATTCATCGACATCAAAAGTTCTCGCAAGCCGACCGAATTCCTCTTTCACATGCTTTTGTGTTCCTGCTATTTTTTGCACTTTTTGTTCGTGCACTTCGAATGGTTCATTCGTTTGGCGCCATAAAGCTTCCACTTGGTCTAAGGAAACGACAGAAAGGGCACGCCCACTTTCGAATGTCACTTTATAAATATTGTATTTATCCGCTTCTTCTTCTGCTGCTTGTTGATCTGTGCCGACGAACGCAGCAACCGCGATAATAAACTTTCCATGTGGATGTAGTGCCCGATATGCTTTCATCGTTTCTTCGAGCAATGTTTCATCCCCATTTAAAAAACTGGCAAAAACAAAATTCGCACCGAGCCGTGCAGCGAATCGAGCGCTGTTTACACTTGCACCTAATAAAAATGTCGGCAATGTGCGTGCTATTTTCGGATGTACTACTGCCTCCGATAAAGCATGATCTTCTGGTATATTGCCACTTAAAAATTGCTGTAGCAATGTGAATCGTTCTTCAAAAGAAGTGTCGTTACCCGTTCCGCCATATCGTAATGCAGCGGTTGAAGCATTCAACCCTCCTGGTGCTTTGCCGATGCCTAATTCCACTCGTTCAGGAGCCAATGCTTCCATCACATGAAAGTTTTCTGCAACTTTATATGGGCTATAATGTTGCAACATGACCCCACCAGCACCGATTTTTATTTTATTTGTCTGTGCCAACAAATGACTCATTAATATTTCTGGTGATGCACCTGCAACATCTTCTGACTGATGATGTTCCGCCACCCAAAACCGGTGATAGCCCCAACTTTCTGCTTTTTGTGCTAACTCAACCGTACTTTTTAAAGCATCTTGAGCTGTTCTATTAGGAAAAATCGGACTTTGATCTAAAATCCCAATTTTATATGTCATATGCTCTTCCTCCGTTCATCATTTTTACATAGCCATTCCATTAACAATGCCCAATGAAACAATGACAACACGGTATTTTTTGACGAAATATATAAAGCTTTTTATGACTGGTCATCGTCATCCACCTTTTATTATTAGTTTTAACATTCAATTACTCGGGATTAAATGTTACAAATAGTATATCATAGCAATTTTTATTCGTGTAATAGATTTTAATCTGCTTTCTTATAGAGAAACTCTATCAATCTCCTTCGTCCATGTTGCTAAACTATCAAAGTATGGCGGTTTTTCGCCGATATAATGAATCATTTGCGCTTTTAACGATTCCTTTGCGACGACTGGAACATCAAGGGAGGTTACTTTACCGTCAGCTACTTCCTTTCGTACACATATTTCTGGTAAAAATCCGATGCCAGCATTTTCTAGTATTAATCCTTTCGCGGTTTCTAAACTATCTACCTCATACGTAATCGTCGGTACATGAGCAGCATTGAAAAATAAATTTTTCACTTTCGTCCAATCTAATGACCCACATTCATAAAATACGATCGTTTCCTCTTGTAACTGTTCCATGCTTATATTTGGCACATTTTCAAAATGATGTGGGTGGGAGACGAATAAACGAATCGGTGTTTGTAAGATCGCCGTTTTTTCTAAAGATGGATGGGCACTCGCCCGCACAAAGCCAACATCTACTTCCCTGTGCAATACTTTACTTTCAATTTCTTCCGTCGTTCCCGTATGCATCGTAATTTGGACATTCGGATAGGCTAATTTAAATTTTGGTAAGACGTAAGGCATGACATAGTTGGCGATGAGTCCAGTTACTCCAATGACAATATGGTCTGTAGCCGCGGTTTCCTTCATTCGTTTCTGGCCACTTTTGTATGCCTGTACGATCGATTCAGCATAAGGAATAAACGCTTTTCCTTCTTTCGTCATGACGAGGGACCGTCCGACTCGTTCAAATAATGCGACATTCAACTCTTTTTCCAATGTACGAATGCGCGAAGATACAGATGGTTGCGTCAAAAACAATGCCTCTGCCGCTTTATTTACACTTCCAAAATGATGCACATATAAAAAAGCTTCTAAGTTTTGAATATTCAACGTAGAACCTCCTAATCATTAATTATTATTAAGTATATCAATTTACTACGAATAATCTATGAAAAAGAATCTAGCATGATACTAGATTCTTTAAAATTGCTTATTAAATATTTTCAAGTATCCAAGCTTATAAGAAATAAATGCACCTACTACTAGCATACCAATCATCATCGCGAAAAATATCCAATCGCGTGCCGTTACATAAGTTCGATGATAGTACGTTCTGTTCCGGTCGCCAGTGAAACCTTTTGACTCCATCGCAATGGCGACACGTTCTGCTTTTCTTATCCCATTTGCCAAAAGTGGAATCGAATAGCGCTGAAATTGATGTATTTTTCCTTTTATCCCTTTCAATCTCCCAACCCCACGAATTTGGTGTGCTTTTTGCAATAATTGAAATTCATGTTGAAATACTGGTAAAAAACGATATCCTGCAATAATACCGTATGCAAACTTCGGTGGCAGTTTACATTGATGAATAAAGCTCATCATGAGCTGTGTCGTATCTGTCGTAAAAATAAACATCATGGACATCATTAAAAAACAGAGCGAACGAAACATAATACTTAACCCTGTTTGAAGGCCGCCAGTCGTTAAGGTCATCCAACCAAATGTGAAAATAACATCCCCACCAGCAAAACCATCATTTGCATACAATGCAGCCGTCCAACCGAAGCCAAATGAAAGCAATAAAAATATAGCGAAAATTTTCACTCCTTTTTTCAAAGGGATTTTCCCATAGCCAAATGTCATAAGCAGTAAAAATAGGAGATAAAAAAGTGGTGTAAACCAATCATAAAAAAGACTGAGACATAATCCTGGCACTAAAATCGCCAGCAACTTCACAACGGGATTAACTTTTTTCATCCTATCTCTCCTATTCTCTTACATTGCGCTTTTTCTACTTCGAATGGACGACGTAAATGGGCAGCGTGTAATAGCCCTTCCTCTTCCCATAATGTGTCAGGGGTGCCATGAAAGGCGATTTCCCCTTCATGGAGCACGTATACCGTGTCACTCATTGCAGCAAGATCCATATCATGCGTGACGATAACGATCGTAATCCCTTTCTCTCTTAACTCAAACATCGTATGTATTAGCCGTGCTGTTGTTTCCGCATCTTGCCCGAATGTCGGTTCATCAAATAATAAAATATCTGGCGTGTCATCAAGTACGGTTGCAACACTTAGCCTTCGCTTTTGCCCTCCACTTAACGAAAATGGATTCCGATGTTTTTCCTCTTCTAGTTGAAAATGTTCGAGTAAATAGGTGGCGGTCGCCTCCATTTTTTCTAGTTGTTCGTCATTTAGCCGCATGGAAAAGACGAGTTCATCATAAACCGTATCTGTTATAAACTGATGTTCCGGATTTTGAAACACGAAACCTAATTTATGCCGCAGTTTCATTTCTTTCCATTTTTGTAAAGGACGATGTTGAAAATAGACTTCCCCTTTTGTCGGGGTCATAATGCCAGCCATCAACTCAAGTAAAGTCGATTTTCCGGCCCCATTTTTTCCAAGGATAGAAATGAAAGCCCCTTTCGGAATAGCCATATAAATCTGTTGTAAAATGGTCCGCGCTTTTCGTTTATATGTTATATCTTCAAGGCGCATGACGGTTTCATTGTCTTTAGGATGCTCTTGTTTTTGTGCGGTCGGAAGCTTGCGAGCATGCAGATCGATTCCAAAAGAATGTCTAGAGAACTTCTTCGGTATAAAAATGCCCGCTTCTTCCACTTGTTCCTTATAAGTCGTAAACATTTCTTCTGGGGATGCATCTTGTAGCAAGCGACCATTTTTTCCTAATAATAAGACACGGTCTGTCATATCCAACCATGCATCTGCTTGATGGTCGATAATGAACACACTCATTTGCCGTTCTTCTTGAATTTGTTGAATAAGTTTTATGAATGATTCTGTTGCATGTGGATCCAAATTAACGGTTGCTTCATCTAAAATAAGCAATGTCGGCTCCAATAAAAGAACTGCAGCTAAAGCAATTTTTTGTTTTTCTCCCCCAGATAATTCGTGTAGTTTCCGATATTTAAATTTTTCCATGCCGACTAGTAAAAGTATCTCATCGATTTTTTCGTCCATTTCATGTTCACGGATCGCCATATTTTCTAATGTAAATGCTAACTCATCGGCAACATGGATCATGCAAAACTGCGCTTCAGGATCTTGAAAAACGACACCGATATGTTTGCTCCAAGCACCAGCTTGTGCGTCTTGCAAATGTGCTCCACGAAACATTATCGTGCCAGCTGTTTCTCCTTCCACCGCTTCTGGGTATAGCCCATTTAAACAGAGGGATAACGTGCTTTTACCAGAACCACTCGGACCCATGAGCAATGTCACTTCGTTTTCATGCAAGATAACATCTAGTCCTCGTAAAATAGGCTCATCCAATGATTCATAAGCAAACGAAAAATTTTCTATCGTTATAAATGGCAATTTTTTTGCATGTTGATTGTTTTCGTTTGAATATTTCTCGTTTTCCACACGCTTATGCTGCATCTTTTTCACGTTTTTTTCTAACCTCCTTGCCTAATGCATAACCATCTAATACACCTGTAAATGCTAACTTATCTGCTATCCATTTTCCGAGTACTCCACTTAGAAATGCCCCACTTATTAACCGAATGGAAAGCATGCCGATAAGCACGGTTGGAGCAAGAGCCATATTTCCAGAAGCGAATAATTGATAAATAAAACTATATATAGCTGCTATCATTCCTGACAAAATTAGTACGCGAAGGTGATAGTTTTTATATTTCGTTAATAGAAATGCCGTCTCAATCCCTGCTCCTTGGACAAGCCCAATTAACAAAATCTTCGCCCCACCAGGACCCCCTGCTAAAATTTCAACCCCCGCTGAAATAATTCCTGTAAAAAGAGCTGCCCCAGGTTTTCGAATAATATACATGGCAACGACAGATCCGATAAACCATAATCCAAATACAAATTCAAAACTAAATGGCGCAAGTCCGATCGGGGTTAATATATTTCGTAAAGTAGATGCAAACAAAACGAAAAACATATATAGTACCCCAGCAACAACCGAAATAATCGACAACATTACAATTTCTTTCAACTTCCAATTTTTCGTCATACGTCCATACACTCCTTGATTATTATTATTTTTGTCGTTCCTTTTTTGATCGCTCCTTTCTTTTTCACAAATAAAAAAACTGCATTCCCGATTAGGAAATGCAGTCGAATATATAAATATACAAAAATAACACATATACTGTATATGCCCGGCCACACTTCCCCACGCTAGTATTATCTAGATCGGGTGCCAAGGGTCAAGGATTACCTTTCTCAGCCATTCAACATAGCTCCCCTAGTGCTTTTTAAATATATGAAATTTTATAACTATGATTGTACGGGATTCCAGAGGAACTGTCAAGCTCCCTTCTTAATTTCACTGATCGTAAATACGAGAAAACGGACACAAATAAATGTAAATGAAATGAAACAGCTCTAATTACCTGTATGACGAGGATTTATACGACTTCCTTCGTTTATACGGTGTTCCCAAACTTTTTTGTATTATGTTATAATATTTGAATGGAACGATACGATTGTCATCACTATGATATCGTTCCATTTATTGCTCAATAAATAGCTATTGAATACAAGTATGTGAGGTTAGGAGAATATATAACATGGCAACAAAAAATATTATCGTAGAAAGAAATGTTCCGGCGACGATGCGGGATGGAACGACCTTATATGCAGATATATATCGTCCGGAAAAAGAAGGGACATATCCGATTTTACTTACGCGCATCCCATACGGAAAACATGATCCATTTTATTCGCATCGCTATTTAGATACACATCGTTTCGTTGATCACGGATATATCGTCATCATTCAAGATGTTCGTGGACGTTTTGCATCTGAAGGTACATTTTCGATGTTTACGAACGAAGCGAAAGATGGATATGATACGATTGAATGGGCAGCTCACTTACCATACTCAAATGGAAACGTCGGGATGTTTGGCCTTTCTTATTATGGATACACACAATTATTAGCTGCAACAGAAAAAGCGCCACATTTGAAGGCAATTTTTCCTGCCCAAACATTAAACGATAGTAGATCAGGTGCGACATATCAAAACGGTGCCTTTCTAGTCGGCTTGTTTCAATCGCTCATTTTAGGTACATTCGTGCCAGACTTATTAAAACGAACATATAAGGATGACCTAGCAACATATTATCGTATGATGCAAAAATGGGCACAAGAAGTCGACCAAATTGAGAAATGGTATGAAACAAAACCTATCAAAGATTGGTCTATTTTAAAAGAGTTCGGTTTAGAAGGTGATTTTCTCGACATGATCACACATGAATTAGACGATGATGCATTTTGGGAAACATATAGCTTATTAGAGAAATACCCGAACATACAAGTTCCTGCGTATCATCTTGCTGGTTGGTATGATTGCTTTTTATATAGTACGATTGAAAACTTTAAAAATATGCGTGCTAAAACTGATTATATGCAAAAATTAGTGATTGGACCGTGGGCACATGGTAATTTTGGACATGTGATTGGGGACCGTTCATTTGGCATGAGTGCGTCCGAACATTTCATCGATTTAAAAGAAGATTTAACTGCATTACATATCCGTTGGTTTGATCATTGGTTAAAGAAGGAAGATAAAGGTTTCGCTGAAGAAGCTGCAGTTAAAATTTTTACTATGGGTGTGAATCAATGGCAAGAAGCTGATGAATGGCCATTACCGAATACCAACTATACACCGTTTTATTTGCATAGTAATGGAAAAGCAAATACACGTTTTGGTGACGGTCATTTGACAACGGAAAAACCAGAGAATGACGAGAAACATGTCGATCAATTTGTATACGATCCAACGAATCCTGTTCCAACAACTGGCGGTGGCACACTATATGAAGGAGTGGCAGTCGAGGGACCATACGATCAACGCACGGTAGAAGAACGTGAAGATGTGTTAGTGTATACCTCAGATGTCCTTGACGCACCATTAGAAGTAACTGGACCTGTTTCCGTAAAGCTGTGGGCAAAAACAGATGCAAAAGATACAGACTTCACAGCAAAATTAGTCGATGTTGCCCCAGATGGAACAGCTTATAATTTAACCGATGGCATCATTCGCGCTCGATATCGTCATGGTAATGAAAAAGCAGGTGATGTGGACGGTGCAATCATTCCATATGAAATTAACTTGTGGGCGACGAGTAATGTTTTCAAACGTGGTCATCGCATTCGCGTCGAAATTTCATCAAGTAATTTCCCACGTTTTGATGTAAATCCGAATACGGGTGAAACTGTGATCCATTCAGATGATATGCAAACAGCGACACAAACAATCTATCATAATGAAACATATCCATCTCATATTATGTTACCAGTTATCCCGAACGTAAAATAATATAAATGAACATTATAGTAGTATCGATATGCACCCCTTTTGTTTAACGAAAGGGGTGCTTTTTCCTATTGTTTACGTCATCGTCTGTTTCATTTTATTTGCTACGATAATAATGATCGGTGTGCCAATAATTGTCGGCGTTATCCAAAAGAAGACGGGCGATAAATTAGAAAAAAGTGGTTGCTCCGAAATATTTACTACAAGGACTGCAGTGACAATACCGATATAGGAACCGATCATGCCTGCAATATGTCGAACAATCCAATTTTTTCTTCGTCTTTTTCCTGCCATATAACCGAATAAAGCAAAACAATATGAAAAAATCGCAATATAAAATAAATAAGATGATGCCTCCCAATGGATGATGGACGTGACAATAGCTGAAATAAACACTACTACATAGGAAGTATGGTAGATCTCCCCTAAATACGTATGCCAACCACGGTGTTTTTTTGCAAATACTGCCATAAGGCCAACGAGCAAACAAATACTCCCAGATACAATATGTAATACGATAAACAAACTAAATACAGTCATTGTTTTCTCCTTTATATTTTTTAAATGAATGGGTTAACTCCAGAAATCGTTTCGTCATTTAAAGGAAACGATTGTACCTTAATTTTCTTTTAGAAACTTTAAACCTTTACAAGCTTATCCTACAAGCTAGTTTTTTTGTGACTTCGATGATTTGATTAAGAATTAAGTCATCATCTGTTTTATATTAATTTTTCCGTAAAATTTTCTCCAGTGTTTTTCCTTTGGCCAATTCATCAATTAATTTATCTAAATAACGAATTTCCTGCATCAACGGTTCCTCAATCTCTTCCACGCGAACCCCACAAATGACTCCCTTAATAAGTGTTCTCGCCTCATTCATTTCTGGTGCATGTGCAAAAAACGTTTCAAAATCTGTTTGTTTATCAAGTTCTGTTTCGAGTTGTTCCTGACTATAACCTGTCAACCATCGAATGATTTCATCTACTTCTTCCTTTGTCCGCCCTTTTTTCTCCGCCTTCGTTATATAATGCGGATACACGCTCGCAAAACTCATCGTATAAATTTTATGTTTTTTCATTTAAACTCCTCCATTCATTCATCGCTAAAATATTCAATGATAATCGTTCAACTTTGTTGCAATTTTTTCTATATAGATCATTTGTAATTATTTTTAGTATAGCATTATTTTATTGTATCGCTATATAAATGTGGGAGCAAATTCTCACTGACGAACGCACGCAGTGGATCGTACAAAAAATCCCGTCACCATATGTAAGATGACAGGATTTTTTTGCATGGAAAAGCATACATTCAGCTAGATTTTAGTAATCTCGTATTAGATTACTTGGCACATACTTGGCACGAAACATTTTTCAGCAAAAAAACCCTCATCACAAACTTTACTGTGACAAGGGTTTTCGTGTTTTAACCGATCGAACCTTCCATCTCGAACTTAATTAGGCGGTTCATTTCTACTGCATATTCCATTGGTAATTCTCTTGTGAATGGCTCGATGAAGCCCATGACGATCATATCTGTTGCTTCTTGTTCTTCCAGTCCTCTACTCATTAAGTAGAATAACTGTTCTTCTGAAACTTTTGATACTTTCGCTTCGTGTTCAAGAGAAATATTGTCATTTAAGATTTCGTTGTACGGAATCGTATCTGACGTTGAAATATTATCTAAGATTAACGTATCACACTCAATATTCGCGCGTGCTCCTTCTGCTTTACGTCCGAAGTGAACGATACCGCGGTACGATACTTTTCCACCATCTTTTGAAATAGATTTCGAAACGATGGAAGAGGAAGTATTCGGTGCTAAGTGGTACATTTTTGCACCAGCGTCTTGGTGCTGACCTTTTCCAGCTAAAGCGATGGAAATTGTCACACCACGTGCACCTTCTCCACGTAATAAAACAGATGGGTATTTCATCGTTAATTTCGACCCCATATTACCGTCAATCCACTCCATTGAACCGTTCGCTTCCACCGTTGCACGTTTTGTAACTAAGTTGTACACGTTGTTCGCCCAGTTTTGGATTGTTGTATAACGGCATGTAGCATCTTTCTTAACGAAAATTTCTACAACCGCACTGTGTAATGAGTTTGTCGTATATGTCGGAGCTGTACATCCTTCCACATAGTGTACAGATGCACCTTCGTCCACGATAATAAGTGTTCTTTCAAATTGACCCATATTTTCAGAGTTAATACGGAAGTATGCTTGTAAAGGTACTTTCGCTTCTACCCCTTTTGGTACGTAGATGAAAGATCCACCAGACCAAACTGCTGTGTTTAATGCAGCAAATTTATTGTCTGAAGCTGGTACAACTTTTCCGAAATACTCTTTAAAATATTGTTCATGCTCTTGTAAAGCTGTATCCGTATCTGAGAAGATTACTCCTAATTTCTCTAAATCTTCTTCTAAGCTTTGGTATACTACTTCAGATTCGTACTGAGCAGAAACCCCAGCTAAATATTTTTGCTCTGCCTCAGGAATTCCTAATGCGTCAAACGTACGTTTAATTTCATCAGGTACTTCATCCCAAGTTCTTCCTTGTTGTTCCGTTGGTTTCACGTAGTAAACAATTTCATCAAAATCTAACTCAGATAAGTCTCCACCCCATTGAGGCATCGGTTTTGAGTAGAAAATGTCTAATGCTTTTAGACGTTCTTCTAACATCCATTCAGGTTCGTTTTTCATTCGTGAAATTTCTTCCACGACAGCTTTCGTTAACCCTCTTTCCGTACGGAACACCGAAACGTCTTTATCTTGGAAACCGTATTTATATTCACCAATATCAGGTACATTTTTAGCCACGTAAAAAACCTCCTTAAAGTTTTTACTTTTTGTGTACTCGTTCCATCGCTTTCCATGCTAATGTTGCACATTTAATACGCGCTGGAAAATTCGAGACACCTTGTAATGCTTCAATATCTTCTAATCCAAAATCATCAAAATCTATTTCTTTCCCAAGCATCATTTGTGAAAATAGCTCCGACATTGCGAGCGCTTCTTCGACAGTTTTTCCTTTAATCGCTTGAGTCATCATCGATGCAGAAGCAAGACTGATCGAGCAACCTTCTCCTGTAAACTTAACGTCCTCTACGATATCGCCATCAAGTTTAAACTGAAGAAAAATTCTATCTCCACAAGTTGGGTTATTCATTTCTACCGTTAAAGATTCGTCTTCAAAAGTGCCACGATTACGCGGATGTTTGTAATGATCCATAATCACTTGGCGATAGAGTGTGTCTAAATCAAAATGAGACATTTCCGAAATACTCCTTTGTTTTCAAAAGACCTTCCACTAAACGGTCGACTTCTTCTTCTGTATTGTATAAGTACATGCTTGCTCTCGCTGTAGCAGATACTTGTAATTCTTTCATTAATACTTGTGCACAGTGGTGACCAGCACGAATCGCAATTCCTTCTGTATCAAGCACTGTTGAAACGTCATGTGGATGGACTTCATCTAGATTAAATGTAACGAGTGATGCTCGTTTTCTCGGTCCATAAATTGTTAATCCGTCAATATTACTTAATGCATCGTACGCGTAATTTGCAATATGTTCTTCATATGCAGCGATTTCGTCTAATCCAATTTCTTCAAGAAAATCAATTGCTGCACCAAGACCGACTGCTCCAGCAATGATTGGTGTTCCACCTTCAAATTTCCAAGGTAGCTCTTTCCATGTTGAATCGTATTTTTCAACGAAGTCAATCATTTCTCCACCGAATTCTACTGGTTCCATAGCATTTAGTAAATCCTCTTTCCCATATAATACCCCTATTCCAGTCGGAGCACACATTTTATGGCCACTAAATGTATAAAAATCACAATCTAAATCTTGGACGTCAATTTTCATATGTGGAGCACTTTGTGCACCATCTACGACAATGACTGCTCCATTTTCATGCGCGATCTTCGCAATTTCTTTTACTGGATTAATCGTTCCAAGAACATTTGATACGTGAGCGATTGCAACGATTTTCGTTTGATTTGTTACCGTGTTTCGGACATCTTCTAATGTAATTGTTCCATCTTCTTGCAATGGAATATACTTTAACGTTGCACCTTTTATTTTTGCTACTTGCTGCCACGGAATGATGTTACTATGGTGTTCCATCGGCGTAATGACGATTTCGTCCCCTTCATTTACATTCGCTAAGCCATAGCTTTGTGCTACTATATTTAGTCCTGTCGTCGTTCCACGGTTAAAAATAATTTCTGACGTGCTTTTTGCATTAATAAAGCGACGTGTTTTCTCACGTGCTCCTTCATAAAGGTCTGTCGCACGTGAACCTAATGTATGAACGCCACGGTGAACGTTCGAGTTCGTAGTTCGATAATAATGATCAACTGCTTCAATAACAGATATTGGCTTTTGTGATGTTGCCGATGAATCAAGGTATACTAGTGGATGTCCATTAACTTCTTGATCTAAAACTGGAAACTGCTCACGAATCGCTCGAATATCCATTATTTAATCTTCCCTTCAATTAACTGTGTTAACTGATTTTTAATCGTTTCGATTGGTAATTCTGCTACTACTGGTGCCATGAATCCGTGAATGATTAAACGCTCCGCGTCTGCACGAGAGATTCCGCGGCTCTGTAAGTAGTATAATTGCATTTCATCAATACGACCAACAGATGCAGCGTGACCTGCAGTTACATCATCTTCATCGATTAAAAGAATTGGGTTTGCATCTCCTCGAGCATCTGCACTTAACATTAATACACGTGATTCCTGTTCAGCGTTCGCGCGAGTAGCTCCGTTATAAATTTTTCCGATAGCGTTAAAGATTGCAGTCGTTGCCCCGTTTAACACTCCACGTTGTGAGATTTGACCATCTGTATCTAAGCCAAAGTGTACTGTTTTCGCTGTGAAGTTCTGGATGTTCTTACCAGTACCAACTGTTACAGTACGTAAGTTTGAAACAGATCCATCTCCTTCTAAATGAGTAGCGTTTTCTGACACTGTATTTCCTTCGTTCATCTGTCCTAAAGCCCAATCAATTGTTGCTTGAGCTCCAGTTACTCCACGACGGTTTACATACGTTGTTGTTCCGTTTGCAAAGTGGTCTACAGCTCCGAATGATACGTATGCATTTGCACCCGCATATACTTCTGCAATAACATTCGCTACCGTGTCTTCCTCTTCGTTGGAAGAAATGTAGTTTTCCACATATGTCACTTCAGCATCATCTTCAGCTACAACAATGACATGATTAAATAATGCTGTTTCATTATCTTCTTGCCAAAAAATTGCTTGAAGTGGTGTGTCGATTTTTACGCCTTTTGGAACGTAAATGAATGCTCCACCGTTCATTAATGCAGCATGTAAAGCAGTTAATTTATGCTCATCAACTGTTACTGCATTTGTCATATAATATTTTTTCACTAATGCTTCATGTTCTTGAAGCGCTGTGAAAAGATCTGTAAAAATAACGCCTTTATTTTTTAAGTCGTCATTTAATGAATTGAACGCAACTGTTTCATTTCGTAAAATTAAAATATTTTCAGGTCTGTTCTCTTGGTCAATAAATGCTTCTAATGTTTCAGGTAGTTCTGATAAAGAAGCAATTTTTTCTCCTTGAGCACGATGCTTGAATTGTAAGAAATTCCATCTATTAATATTCGTTTTGTCTGGCTTAGGCATTTCGATTGAGCTCGCTAAGTCTAACCCTTCTAAACGAAGTTCAGTCATCCAATTTGGTTCGTTAAATTCTTTTGAAAAGTTTTCAACATAGTCTTTATCGAATGGTATTTGAGTTACTGTAGTCATTGAACTATCCCTCCTAACGATTAAGCGTTTTGTCCAACAGTTTCGTCTTCAATCCCTAATTCTTCTTTAATCCACTCATATCCGTCTTTCTCTAAGCGCTCAGCTAATTCTACGCCACCTGATTTCACGATACGTCCTTGCATAATAACGTGTACGTAATCTGGTTCGATGTAGTTTAATAAGCGTTGGTAGTGTGTAATAATTAAGCATCCGATATTTGATTCTTCACGAATTTTGTTTACTGCATCTGATACGATACGTAATGCGTCAATATCTAATCCAGAGTCAATCTCGTCTAATACTGCGATTGCTGGATTTAATAATTTCATTTGTAAAATTTCGTTACGTTTTTTCTCTCCACCTGAGAATCCTTCGTTTAAGTAACGTTGTGCCATGTTTTTGTCGATTTCTAATTCGTCTAGAGCACCGTCCATTTCTTTAATGAATTTCATTAGAGAAATTTCGTCTCCTTCTTCACGACGAGCGTTAATGGAAGAACGTAAGAAATCTGATGTCGTAACACCACTAATTTCGCTCGGGTACTGCATCGCTAAAAATAGACCAGCACGTGCACGCTCATCTACTTCCATTTCTAACACTTCTTCTCCGTTTAATAAAATGCTACCGCTTGTTACTTCATATGATGGGTGCCCCATAATTGCAGAAGCTAATGTTGACTTCCCTGTTCCGTTCGGCCCCATAATAGCGTGGAACTCACCGCTTTTTATCGTAAGAGTAATCCCTTTTAATATCTCTTTACCTTCAACTGAAACATGAAGATCTTTAATTTCTAAAGTATTTGTTGACATATAGATACCTCCACTACATGAATTTAATTTTTAGGTCATTTCAACCTATGTTTGATTCTCATTACAATATTAAACGATAGCGTGGCATTTTTCAAATGTTACGGTTTTAAAAACTATGTATTCTCTAAGTTTTTTCTCATTGAGTGATTGGATGAATCGTTGACTCACTCTATTTCCATTCTCATTTAAGTCCGTTTTATCAATAATAGTTATTATTTAATATTTATTTTTTCGTTTGTTGTATTTATTTTTCGTTTGTGGGTGGGGGGTGGAATGCGTAGGTGCTCGGTTTTGGTTTTACTTACCGAAGTAGGCTGTATATTCACAAGGGTCGTGGGAATGTTGCTGTTTAGTCGCGGAAATGATTCATATATTCGCAAGTGCGGCGGCTTTTTTCCTTTTACTTGCGGAATTAAACCATATATTCGCAAGTGCAACGGGATTTTTGCTTTAACTTGCGAAATTAAGCCATATATTCGCAAGTGCAACGGGATTTCACCTTTTACTTGCGAAATTAAGCCGTATATCCGCAAGTGGAGCGGGATTTCACCTTTTACTTGCGGAATTAAACCATATATCCGCAAGTGGAATAGGATTTCAGCTATAACTTGCGGAATTAAGCCGTATATTCGCAAGTGCAACGGGATTTCAGCTATAACTTGCGGAATTAAACCATATATTCGCAAGTGCAACGGGATTTCGCCTTTTACTTGCGAAATTAAGCCATATATCCGCAAGTGGAATGGGATTTCACCTTTTACTTGCGGAATTAAACCATATATCCGCAAGTGGAATGGGATTTCAGCTATAACTTGCGGAATTAAACCATATATTCGCAAGTGCAACGGGATTTTTGCTTTAACTTGCGGAATTAAGCCGTATATTCGCAAGTGCAACGGGATTTCACCTTTTACTTGCGGAATTAAGCCGTATATTCGCAAGTGCAACGGGATTTCACCTTTTACTTGCGGAATTAAGCCATATATTCGCAAGTGCAACGGGATTTCGCCTTTTACTTGCGAAATTAAGCCATATATTCGCAAGTGCAACGGGATTTCACCTTTTACTTGCGGAATTAAACCATATATCCGCAAGTGGAATGGGATTTCAGCTATAACTTGCGGAATTAAACCATATATTCGCAAGTGGAATGGGATTTCAGCTATAACTTGCGGAATTAAGCCATATATTCGCAAGTGCAACGGGATTTCACCTTTTACTTGCGGAATTAAACCATATATCCGCAAGTGGAATGGGATTTCACCTATAACTTGCGGAATTAAGCCATATATTCGCAAGTGGAACGGGATTTCACCTATAACTTGCGGAATTAATGCATATATCCGCAAGTTTAACGCTTTTTCCCCTTTAACTTGTGGAATTAAGCAGTATATCCGCTAGCCCCCAACGGCATTCCTACCAATACTTGCGAAATTAAGAGCCGTATACCCTCACTCCAACCACTCCTTAAGAAACCCCTACCCGCTCCACCACAAAACCCCGACAAAAAAATTACCCCCACAATCGTGGAGGCAATTTTTTATACGTAAGTGAAATACATTATTCTGATACTGGTACTACTGCACCGTCGTAATTCTCAACCATGAAGTCTTGAATTTCTTCAGAACGTAACACTTCTAATAATTTATTTAATGCTGCATCATCTTCTTTACCTTCTTGAACTGCTAACACGTTCACGTAAGGAGAGTCGTCCCCTTCACGGAAAATCGAATCATTCACTGGATCAAGTCCTGCACCGATTGCATAGTTCGTGTTGATGACTACTAATACATCTTCTTCAGACTCATAGATTTCTGGTAAAAAAGCTGGCTCATAGTCAGGAGAGAATGTTAAGTTTTTCGGGTTGTCTTCGATATCATCTAACTCAGCCTTACCTTCTTCTACTCCGTCTTTTAATGTAATTAATTCGTTTGCTTCGAATAATTGTAACACACGGCCATGGTCAGCTACAGAATTACTTAATACAACTTCTGTTCCATCTTTAATATTATCGATTGAATCAATAGATTTTGAATATGCCGCAATTGGTTCAATATGGATTCCACCGATATGTGTTAACTCGTATCCTGTATCTTCAATAGTTTGTTCTAAATAAGGAATATGTTGGAAATAGTTCGCATCTAAATCACCACTTGCTAAGTCATCATTTGGTAAGACGTAATCTTCATATGGTTCGATTTCTAACGTAATACCTTCTTCAGCCAAAATTGGTGCCGCTTCTTCTAAAATCTCCGCGTGTGGCACACTTGAAGCTCCTACTTTAATTGTCACTTCTTCTGCGTTCCCATCGTTATTACCTGCGTTGTTACTACTTGCGTTGTCATTGTTTCCTCCACCACATGCCGCTAAAACTAAAATTGAAATTAATGCGAATAAAGCTAAAACCTTTCTCATGAAACATTCTCCCCTTTACCTTTTATCAATTTTTTTAGATATAAAATCTCCAATGAATTGGAAAATAAAAACGACAATTACTATAATGATTGAACAGACGAGGACAATTTCAAAAATTCTTCGTTGGAATCCTGCATAATATGCATAACTCCCTAGTCCACCTGCTCCGATCGCTCCAGCCATTGCGGTGTATCCAATTAATGCAATCGCTGTAACGGTAATACCTGAAATAAGTGCTGGCATTGATTCTGGGATTAACACTTTAAAAATGATACGTCTCGTCGTTGATCCCATCGCTTTCGCTGCCTCAATAACACCTTTATTCACTTCCTTTAATGCAATTTCCACTAAACGACCGTAAAATGGTGCCGCTCCTAAAATTAAAGCCGGGAGTGCTGCATTCGGTCCCCGAATCGTTCCAATTAAAAGTCTCGTTAATGGAAACAATAATAAAATTAAAATGATGAATGGGATAGCACGAAAGACGTTAACAAATGTCGCAATGATAAAATTTAATATTTTATTTTCCCATAGACCATCTTTGTCTGTTAAATAAAGTAATAGACCAAGCAATAATCCTAAAATAAAAGTTCCAATAAGTGCGATGATTGTCATGTAAAACGTTTCATATGTAGCTTCAAGCAATTGGCTCGTATCAAGTTTTGAAAAATCAAGTGTCATCGCGAATTACCTCCACTGTTACCGAGGAAGCTTCAACAAAAGCTTCAACTTTCTCTATTTCAGTTTTCTCTCCGATTAATTGAATTGCAAGTGAACCAACCGTACCGTATGTCGTTTTCGTAATTTTACCATGTAAAATATTAACTTGAGTATCGTAGTTTTTCGCAATTTCACTAATAAGAGCATCATTTGTTGCTGTACCTTGGAATCGTAATCGAAGAACTTTTCCTTTTCGTTCTACTTCCTCCAATACTTCATCCAATGTATCATCTTCCCGGCCCTCTTCCACAACCTCTCCAATGAATCGTTGTGTCACCCCATGTTGTGGATTCGTGAAAACGTCATACACATTCCCTTGTTCCACAATTTTCCCATGTTCCATCACTGCAACACGGTGACAAATTTTTCGAATAACGTTCATTTCATGGGTAATTAAAATAATCGTCAAACCGAGTTTCTCGTTAATATCTACGAGTAAATTTAAAATAGAGTTCGTCGTTTCCGGGTCAAGTGCAGATGTCGCTTCATCACACAATAACACTTTCGGATTATTCGCGAGTGCCCTTGCGATTCCGACACGTTGTTTTTGTCCCCCACTAAGTTGGGATGGATACGCTTTTTCTCTACCTTCTAATCCAACTAATTGAATGAGTTCTTTTACTCTTTTTTCTCTTTCTGCTTTTGGCACACCAGCGATTTCGAGAGGGAAGGCAATATTATCTTCCGTCGTTCGTGACCATAATAAATTAAAATGTTGGAAAATCATTCCGATATCTTGTCTTGCTGTACGAAGATTTTTCGCATTTAATTCGGTCATGCTCTCGCCATCAATTGTAATAGTTCCTGCTGTCGGTTCTTCAAGGCGATTTAGTAAGCGAACGAACGTACTTTTTCCAGCCCCACTATATCCAATCACACCGAATATTTCACCAGTTTCGATATCCAATGTTAAATCATCAACTGCCTTGATCGGCCGATTGTCAATCGTGAATGTTTTCTTTAAATTTTTGATCGAAATCAAAATGTGTACCCTCCTTTTCTTTTTATTCCAATAAAAAAATCTCTTTGCTCTAGAGAACAAAAAGATTATATATCTTCACGTTCTCTCATTTCTCAAAGCGGTGTGCTTTGCAGGATTTAGCACCTTTCAATTCAGAATTGAAGGTTGCCGCAACTTCACAGGGCCAGTCCCTCCGTTGCTCTTCATAAGAGTTAATTATATTCAATTGGTTATTATATTGAATCTTATCAGTCCTTGTTATCTTTGTCAACGATAATGCATATTACCTAGAAAATAACTCAGGTTTATACTCAAACACATAATGATATATGTTTGCAACCGAATGAAACGTATAAATTTTCTCCTTTATTTCCCCATCTTTCACAATGAGTAAACACGGTACACTTTCAATTTTATTCTCTTGCATGAATTCTGGAAATAGGGAGCCATTCATCTCTAGAAAAATTTCCTCTTTATGTGTTGTTTCAATTTTTTGTAAAAAACTTCTTGCGACATGACACGTCCCACAAAAGGGGGTATGAATAAAAAGGAAACCATCCTTCGTTAATGGTAATTGTTTGATCTCTTGCATGTTTTCTCACCAATCTTTTAATAAATATATCGGGTTAATTCGAATATGAAATTTGACGAGTTCTGTTGCGAGAATATTGTATGGTGCTGCTTCAACTTCAATATGTTCTTCTGGAATATACATATTTTCAGCATGAGGCAATTCTTCGTTCAACTTTTTTCTAAGTTGTTTCCCTGGACGATCCTCATCAACGAAAATATAAACAAGATGATTGTCTAAATCATACGTTTCAAGCATTTCATCAAATTTTTCAATACTAAATGTTCCGAATGTACATAAAATTTGTACGTCATCACGGCCATCGATAATCGTTTCGAGCCGTTTTTTATCTTGTTTTCCTTCAACAATAATTATTTTCATTTTATCATTGCATCCTTTTCATTGCACCTTTTTAAAACAAAAAGCTATTCACGATGTGTTTTGTCCGCCCATCGTTGAATAGCTTTTCCATTATTCTGCTGAAATTAATGCTTCGTATTCGTCTGCTGAAAGTAACTCGTCTAACTGCTCGTCCTTTGTCGGTTCGATGACGATGAACCATCCTTGGTCATAAGGAGACTCATTTACTGTTTCAGGGTTATCTTGTAGTGCTCCGTTAATTTCCACTACACGACCACTAACCGGTGCATATAATTCCGATACTGTTTTCACAGATTCTACGCTTCCGAATGGTTCGTTCATTTCAATTTCCGTACCAATTTCTGGAAGTTCCGCAAATACGATGTCTCCTAATTCTTCTAAGGCAAATTTAGTAAGCCCGACACGAATATCGCTTCCTTCTTCTCGTGCCCACGTATGTTCTTTTGAATATAATAATTCTGTTGGTAATGACATATTTTTCTCCTCCTAAGTTACTTCCAAGTATTTTCGTATGTTTCTTCTTTAAAACCAACTGTCACGCTCGTGCCGTCTGTCAGGATCGGTCGTTTAATAAGCATGCCATTTGACGCTAAGTATGTAACCATTTCATCGAGTGTTGCATCTTTAATTTTTTCTTTCATATTTTGTTCGCGATACACTTTTCCACTCGTATTAAAAAATTTCTTCGGCTCTAGTGCACTCTTTTCAATAAGCGATTTAATCGTCGCTTCTGAAGGTGTTTCCTCTACTAAATGAACTAGCTCATACGTTTTACCGTTATCATCTAGCCATTTTTTTGCCTTCTTACACGTACTACAATTCGGGTACCAATATAATGTTAGTGCCATCGTAAACCTCCGTATAAAAAATTTACTAATCTGATTATAGCAAATAATTCCTCCCGCTACAAAGAGATAAATTTTTTCCTTAAAACTTGTGGATGTGTACTTGGATTTCGTAAATTAGCGCTCGTTTTGGGCGGTGCTTGTGAGTATGCCGATTAATTTCGCAAGTGCGTGGGGATTTCTGCGGGAACTTGCGGATATAAACAGTAATTCCGCAAGTGCGTGGGGGTTTCTGCGGGAACTTGCGGATATAACCTATAATTTCGCAAGTGTATGGCGATTTCTGCAACAACTTGCGGATATAACCAATAATTACGCAAGTATACGGCAATTTCCTCGGGAACTTGCGGATATAACCTATAATTACGCAAGTGTACGGCAATTTCTGCGAGAACTTGCGGATATAACCTGTAATTCCGCAAGTGTGTGGGGGTTTCTGCGGGAACTTGCGGATATAACCTATAATTCCGCAAGTGTACAGCGATTTCAACGAGAACTTGCGGATATAACCTGTAATTACGCAAGTGTACGGCAATTTCCGCAACAACTTGCGAATATAAACAGTAATTACGCAAGTGTACGGCAATTTCCTCGGGAACTTGCGGATATAACCAGTAATTACGCAAGTGTACGGCGATTTCTGCAACAACTTGCGGATATAACCAATAATTACGCAAGTGTACGGCAATTTCCTCGGGAACTTGCGGATATAACCAATAATTACGCAAGTATACGGCAATTTCCTCGGGAACTTGCGGATATAAACAGTAATTACGCAAGTATACGGCGATTTCAACGAGAACTTGCGGATATAACCTATAATTCCGCAAGTGTACGGCGATTTCAACGAGAACTTGCGGATATAACCTATAATTCCGCAAGTGTACGGCGATTTCTGCAACAACTTGCGGATATAACCTATAATTCCGCAAGTGTACGGCAATTTCCTCGGGAACTTGCGGATATAACCAATAATTTCGCAAGTATACGGCAATTTCCTCGGGAACTTGCGGATATAACCAGTAATTACGCAAGTATACGGCGATTTCAACGAGAACTTGCGGATATAACCTATAATTCCGCAAGTGTACGGCGATTTCAACGAGAACTTGCGGATATAACCTATAATTCCGCAAGTGTACGGCGATTTCTGCAACAACTTGCGGATATAACCAATAATTACGCAAGTGTACGGCGATTTCTGCAACAACTTGCGGATATAACCAATAATTACGCAAGTGTACGGCAATTTCCACGATTACTTGCGGATATACACCACAATCCCGCGGGTTCACCAACAATCCCCCGCGCCATTACATACACATTAAGTAATAAATTGATAGCTAGCATTCTTCCTACTATTTTCCTTCTGAAAGTACATTTGCAATGTTGATAGTATTGTTCGAATTGACACCATTTCTCCTACCCATTCGTGGATTCGCTCGGTTGTGATGGGGGCATCAGGAAAAAGGATGGCATATTCTACAGTGCTTCGGACAACAGCAGAAGCAAGTGATTCTCTATACTTGCACTGGGTACAACGCATATGCCGATATTCTCGCGTCATCCAACTGCGACAATGTACACAGGTAATTCCTTTTCGCAAAGTCGCCCACTCATATGAAGGGATGCGAGCAAACCGGTTTTCTGTTATATGTAAGGTGCGTAATTTTTCAGCTAAAGCGAAGTGCGTAGCATTCAAGGTTGCACGCTCATTATTTAAATGCGAGAAAAACCCGTGCAATTGTGTCGGCAAAACAATTTTGTCATTTGGCTTCATGTACAATGTGAAACGATCATTCACAAAGGCGACATAAGGTAGAACAGGTAGATGAATATTTAGAGATAAAAGTATTTCCTTTAACAAAATTTCTGTGCGATTCAATTGATGCAACGGATTTGCTATCACTTTATTCGTCCGAAGTGAGGTAAACTGATCATCGAAAAATGCATATTCATTTTCAAAGTTTTTCACCTCTACTAAAACTAGTTTCGTTGCAAAAATTAACAAGCAATCAATTTGCGACAGTCGACCACTTTTATCAAAGAGTAAGCTATACAAAGCGATATAATCAACTTGTAATTTTTCCACAACTAATTGTTCAAAACGACGTTCCCCTCGATATCCTTGTACTTCTTTGTAAAAATGTTGCTCATCCTCTTTCGAAAAAACGATGCGATTTTGCAGTAATTCATATACGTATAATTGCAATGATTTTTGTACGGATTCGTTCATATTCTCCCTCCATTAACACCCTTTCTTCTTACAATAACTAGTTATACAAATATTGCAAAAAGACAAAACTGCTGTTTCGGACAAAAAACAGGGTCGAAAATGCAAAAATCACCTAGAGGTTTCACCATTTTCACCACGAATACATGCGACAAAATTCAATTTTATCCATTTACAAAAAAACTACATCGAAACAAAAAATCTCGACGTAGTTTTCATGAGCGAATCGTTTCTCTGACAAGTTTCCCTATCGCTCGTTCGATATCCTCTACTTGTGGAACTGCCTGGCTCTCCAATTTTGCATTATATGGCATTGGAACGAAAGCTCCTCCGAGACGAATGATTGGTGCACGTAAAGCATGAAAGGCTCGCTCGGCAATTAAACTGGTAATTTCTCCACCAATTCCACCACGTTTTACCGCTTCATGGACGATGATGACACGTCCCGTTTTTTCCACAGAGTTAAGAATCGTCGCTTCATCTAATGGCACGAGTGTACGTGGATCAATGACTTCCACTGATACACCGAGAGCAGCACAGTCCATTGCAGCTTGTAATGCTTTTTGCACCATGATACCTGTTGCAATGATCGTGACATCTGTGCCTTCCCGCTTCACATCTGCCACACCAAGAGGAATTTCATAAGTATCTGTCGGTACGTCACCAGTCTTTTTATACAATAATTTATGCTCATAAAAAATGACTGGATTTGGATCATTTATCGCTGCTATGAGTAGTCCTTTCGCATCGTATGGGGTAGAAGGTTGGACTACTTTTAAACCTGGAACATGGGCGAGCCAAGCTTCCAAACTCTGAGAATGTTGGGCAGCTGCACCTGTTCCAGAGCCAGATGGGGTACGAATAACGAGTGGCACCGTCGCCTTTCCACCGTACATATAACGGATTTTCGCAGCTTGATTTACGACTTGGTCTAAGGCTAATGTTAAGAAATCAGAAAATTGGATATCGACGACAGGTCGCATGCCAGTTAATGCAGCCCCGACTGCAACACCTGTCATTCCGAGTTCACTGATCGGTGTATCGCGCACGCGAGCTGATCCAAACTCCTCCAGCAATGTCGCCGTCACCCCAAAAGCACCACCATACACACCGATATCTTCTCCGAGTAAAAGGACCTTCTCGTCCTCCCGCAGTTTAACTCGTAACGCATCACGAATCGCCTCCAAATATGTCGTCGTTTGCGCGTTCATAGTTCCACCTCCCGAATCGCATACACATCCTTATATAGTTCATCTATCCCAGGCTCGTCACTGACTGTTGCAAATTCCGTTGCCACGTCAACTTCTCTTTGTACAGTATGGTGTATCGCTTTTATTCGATCTGTTGCGTCTATTGCAACATTAAGTAATTTTTGCTCCAATTGAATAAGGGGGTCCCGTTTTTTATATGCTTCGACTTCTTCCTCCATCCTATACAATTGCTTATCACTTTTCGAATGGCCTTTGAACCGATATGTTTTCGCTTCTATGAAGGTCGGTCCTGCTCCATTTCTCGCGCGTTCGACAGCTCTTTCCATCGTTTCTTTTACAACTAAAACATCATTTCCATCAATGGTCACACCAGGAATTCCGTACGCCAAAGCCCGTTCTGACAACTGATCAATATTTGTCATATCACCAATTGCGCTCGACATCCCATACATATTGTTTTCACAAATGAAAATGACAGGCACTTGCCAAATGGATGCCATATTTAACGCCTCATGAAAACTTCCTTCATTGATTGCACCATCCCCGAAAAAACATGCGACGACATTGTTCTTTTGCTGCATTTGCATACTTAATCCCGCCCCAACAGCGATTGGAATTCCACCTCCAACGACGCCGTTTGAGCCAAGATTCCCTTCCTCGATGTCTGCTATATGCATCGAACCACCTTTTCCCTTACTATAGCCCGTTATTTTGCCGAACATTTCCGCCATCATTTTATGTATGTCAGCCCCCATTGCAATCGCATGCCCGTGGCCACGATGTGTACTTGATATGTAGTCCCCGTTTTGCAACGCAGAACAAACACCGACAGCAACCGCCTCTTGTCCATTATATAAATGAGTCGTTCCATGCAAATGTCCATGCTGAACATTTTTTTCTACCTCATTTTCAAACTGTCGAATGCGCACCATTTTTTCATATAATGTGAACCATTCATCTATGTTTTTCCGCTCATATGGCACTCTGTTCATCCCTTTCTATGTCAAAAATAATTCCTATCGTCGTGCATGCTTTACCCCTTAACACAAAACATCTTTTCCAAGCAAAAATTGCCTCCTTTGTTGAACAACGTTCTATGCAAAAAGTGACGCGACTTTACTCCCTACTGTTTCAATAAACTACCTCATGATAGCGAATTTCTTCCTTAACTAAAATATCGATGGTACAAAGATTTGGCATAATCTTGATTATTCGTCCCGTGGATGAATGCACGGCCATCTTTAAATAACACCATCCGTCTTTCTTCAAAAGTAAATGATAATAAAAATGCATTAAGTTCGACTTTCCCACCAGTTTGTTTTAAGCTCTCGGCAACTTGCGCCAAGTTACGCTGTTGCATCTCAGGTGGCCGAATTTGCACGGATGATCGACCACATAACACGGCAACTTTCGTCTGTTCTTCATAACTCAAATAAGGATATGTCGGGGACTCGCCACATGTTGGACAATCAGCTTTCTTATACGATTGAATATCCATTTGCATGATTTCATTTTTCCATAAATCAAAAGCTAGTAATTTCCTTTGTAATACGTCGTTATCCCCGAGAAGTAATTTCAAAGTTTCTGTCGTTTGATGGATCACGACTTGTGCTGCTGCCGGTTGGATAATCCCGGCTGTATCACAAGTTTGGCTTCCGATCGGAATTGTCCCAAGCAAACATTGTAAGCAAGGTGTTTTTCCTGGTAAAATCGTGTAACTAACACCATAACTACCAACACATGAACCATATACCCATGGGATGCCTTTTTTATGGGAAATATCATTTATCATCATCCGAATATCAAAATTATCTGTCGCATCTAAAATGACATCCACTCCATCAGCAAGATATGTAAGTTCATTCGGTGTCACATCCATCACATGTGCATGGATGTTTACTTCACTATTTATTTCACTTAAAATTCGCTTCGCCGCAACAGCTTTCGGCATTCGATTTTCTGCATCTGCTTCTGTAAATAAATATTGCCGTTGTAAATTACTCCATTCAATATAATCACGGTCAACAATCGTTAATGTACCAATTCCAGCACGTGTAAGCATTTCCGCGCTTTGCGTACCTAATGCTCCAACACCAATGATGAGCACATGTTTATTTCGCAATATTTCCTGCCCATCGTTTCCAATGGGCGGAAATAATATTTGCCTAGAATATCGATCTTGTCTCATAGCCCGAGCCCTTCTTGCGGGCTACTTGCAACTGCATGGGTCTTTTTCGGAATTCTCCCTGCTTCAAATCCTAACTGTCCAGCTTGAACCGCAAGTTTCATTGCCACTGCCATTTTAACGGGGTCTGTTGCTCCTGAAACAGCTGTATTTAATAACACACCATCCGCCCCTAACTCCATGGCATATGCTACATCTGTCGGGGACCCGATTCCCGCATCAACAATGACAGGTACCTCTGACTGTTCGATAATGAATTGTAAATTTAACGGGTTCACAATTCCTTGACCCGAACCGATTGGCGATGCTCCCGGCATAATCGCATGTGCACCAAGATTTTCCAAACGTTTTGCTAAAACGACGTCATCTGATGTATAAGGTAAAACGATAAACCCTTCTTCCAGTAACATTTCCGTTGCCCTTAATGTTTCCACTGGATCTGGCAATAATGTTTTATCGCAACCGATAATTTCAACTTTCACCATATGGCATATCCCTGATGCTTGTGCTAATTTTGCAATTCGAACCGCCTCTTCGGCCGTTTTCGCACCGGCAGTATTCGGTAAAAATTTGAACTTTTGTAAATCAATTTTTTCTAAAAAATTCGGCTGATTTGGCTCATAAATATTCATTCGTTGTACAGCAAATGTTAAAACTTCTGTTTCTGATGCGTCAACTGCTTCTTTTTGAATATCAAAATTCGAAAACTTTCCCGTCCCTAAAAATATTTTAGATTGAAAATGATATGGTCCAATTTGTAACATATGTATGCTCCTTTTTGTTTTTATTTGAGAGGTGACCGTTTTCTAACCTCCACCGACGAATTGAATCAATTCAATGTTGTCATTCGGTGCTACTTGTGCTGTAGCATGGTCTTCTTTTTGCAAAATTTGTGCATTATGTTCCACGATAATAACCGGATTCGAAATGTTCAGATGTGCAATCAACTTAGAAATCGTATTCACATCTTGTGGGATATTCATTTTATTCCCATTAATACGTACATCCATTTCATTCACTCCCTTTTTCTAAAATTTTATCCTTGTAAGCTTGTGCGCTTTTACGAACATTCTCTACAGAAAAAATATTCGACATGACTGCAGCTCCTGCTGCCCCTGTATCCATCACAGCACTAATATTGTCCGGTGTAATCCCTCCGACTGCTATGACAGGAATCGTAACGGCATGTACGAGCTCGCTTAGTTTGCGGAGACCACGAGGTTCCAAGTCCTTTTTACAAGTCGTGTGAAAAATATGACCATACATGACATATTTCGCTTGTTCCCGTGCTCGACTTTGTGCAAAACAAATTTGATGAACGGCACAACCATATTCCAAATGAGGAAAATGAGCACGGATTTGCGCTGGTTCATAACTATGTTCTGGTAAATGAACGCGTTGAACACCATACATACTCGCCATATCTGCACGATCATTTATAATGATTTTTTGTAAAGTCGGATCATATGCTTTTACAAGTCGAATCGCAGTTTCATAGTCTTTCACCGTCCAAGTTCGTTCACGAATATGTATATAATCAACGGTGTCATATATGTCGCGTGCTTTTTCCGCAAAACTAGTGGCCGTTTCATTGCCTGAAGATATAGCATGTAGCTGGAACAAGGTACTTCACCTCTTTTCATAATTAATATGGAGTGAGAAAATTCGGATTCTTCTGAATGTAAGAAAGATATTTTAGGAGAATGAAAAAGCCACTCTCCAATGAAAAGGAAAGTGGCCTAGTATGTATATGGTCCATGCAAAAATTTCGAGTTCCCCCGAAAATATATACTAAACATCACTTCCCTTCGCTAGTCTTAACTAGATCAGGTTGTAAGAATCCCGAAGTTATACTCCGATCTCAGCTTGTAACACAAGCACCCCTAGTGTTCATATGTAATTTTGTTTGTTCGTCCTTATCTTATCACGGAATGAAAAAATGTCAAATAAGGAAAATCCCATCCTAGTCTATTAAACTTGTAACACTAAAAAATTATGATGGCAGCAAGTAAAAAAGCTCCACTGCCGCTCCCAACCTATTAAAATCAAAACCACTAGTGCGAAGATTGTGCTTTTCCACTGCTCAATTGATTCAGCGTTAGCGCAGCCACATTCTTGCAACTTCCACCCAGATTCTTGCAACTTCCACCCAGATTCTTGCAACTTCAGACCATATTCTTGCAACTTCACGCCGTATTCTTGCAACTTCACGCCATATTCTTGCAACTCCGACCGATATTCTTGCAACTTCACGCCATATTCTTGCAACTTCACGCCATATTCTTGCAACTCCGACCGATATTCTTGCAACTTTGCGTCGTATTCTTGCAACTTCACGCCGCATTCTTGCAACTTTATCACGATAGGAGACATTTTTAATATCACGCTAAAAGCTATCTGGCCCCACGGCAGAGACAGGGGGTTCAAATGCATAAGAAAAACGGTGTTCACCATTTTCTATGAACACCGTAAGAAAGCATATTTTATACGATATATTTTTCTGCTTCAATGATTTCTGCTGCGATTTCACGTTT
Organism: Pseudogracilibacillus sp. SO10305; assembly: GCF_037072005.1. NCBI lineage: Bacteria > Bacillati > Bacillota > Bacilli > Caryophanales > Bacillaceae > Pseudogracilibacillus > Pseudogracilibacillus sp. SO10305. The sequence continues at coordinate 110,310 of NZ_JAXHDE010000002.1, forward strand.
TTTCGCAATGACGTTGATTGGATCATGACGCGTTAGTTTTCTTAAAGAAGATAACATCATACGTAATGTATCCCCTTCTTCTACTGCAATTAAGATTTCTTTTGCATCTGCTTCGATACGGTTGAATGCTTCTTGTGCATATACTTGTGTATATAATAACTTCAAGTTCGCTTTATCCGCACCATCGCGTCCGATTGCTTTTTCCGTACGTAAAATTGCCGCTTCCATATTGTACACTTCTGCCGCCATATCTGCTAAGTTTGCTAAGATTTCTTGTTCGCCATCTAGCTTTTGCATATATTTTTGAGCAGCTAATCCAGCACCTAGTAATACGATTTTCTTCGCATTTTTCAATAAATATTTTTCTTGCTCTAAAGGCTCTGTGCCAACTTCTTCTGGCATCATCATTAACAACTCTTCCTGTAACCCTTGAGCTGCTTGTAATAATGGTAATTCACCTTTCATAGCTTTTTTCAATAATGTACCAGGAACAATTAAACGGTTAATTTCGTTCGTTCCTTCAAAAATACGGTTAATACGTGAGTCACGGTACATACGCTCGACTTCATACTCTGCCATGAAACCATATCCACCATGCATTTGAACCGCTTCATCTGCAACATAGTCTAATAGTTCTGTTGCTGTATATTTGTTCATGGAACATTCGATTTGATATTCAGCAATCGCATTTGCAATTTCACGACCGTCTTTTAACTCTTCATCTGACAGTGATCCCATACGTTGTTCAAATAACCCTACTGTACGATATACAGCACTTTCATTTGCGTATGTTTCTGCTGCCATTGTTCCTAATTTTTCCTGTGTTAAAGTAAAGCTCGAGATCGGTGTACCAAACTGTTTACGCTCATTAACATATTTCGTCGCTAATTCTAAACCACGCTTCGCACCACCAACACCACCGATTGCTAACTTATAACGACCAACGTTTAAAATGTTAAACGCAATAATATGTCCGCGGCCTTTTTCTCCTAATAAGTTTTCTACCGGTACTTCCGCATCTTCTAATACTAATGTACGTGTCGATGAACTCTTAATTCCCATTTTCTTCTCTTCCGGTCCGACAGAAACTCCTGGGAATTCACGCTCTACAATAAATGCAGAAAAATGTTCGCCATCAATTTTAGCATATACAACGAACACATCAGCGAAATCAGAGTTTGTGATCCACTGTTTTTCCCCGTTTAAAATAAAATGAGTTCCAGCATCATTTAACTTTGCTGTCGTTTTTGCCCCTAATGCGTCTGAACCCGAACCAGGCTCTGTTAATGCATACGCAGCGATAAGCTCCCCTGTCGCTAATTTCGGTAAATATTTTTCCTTTTGTTCATGGTTTCCGAAAAATACAATCGGTAAGGACCCAATTCCGACGTGTGCACCATGTGTAATTGAAAATCCACCAGCAGGAGCAAATTTTTCCGTAATTAAAGATGAACTAATTTTATCTAATGCAAGCCCACCATATTCTTCTGGAATATCAGCACTTAAAAGTCCTAAATCCCCAGCTTTTTTCAATAATTTTACCGAATGTTCGAATTCATGATTTTCTAAGTTATCGATTAAAGGAACAACTTCTCCTTGTACGAAATCTTCTGTCGTTTTAGCAATCATTTTATGTTCTTCTGTGAAATCTTCTGGTGTGATGACATCCTCACCAGTTAAGTCTTCAATTAAAAATGCTCCACCTTTAATTAATTTCTCTGTCATCGTTAACATCCTTTCTGTTTTCATGATTCATGTATACAATAAAATTTAGTTTCCTCTCATTTCATCCATTTTTATAAAAAAGGGTGTGGGAGATGTGTGCAAGGCACAACAATCCCCACGAATAATATGAAAATATTTAAGAGGTTTTTCATATATGAAAACTTCCGCAAAAATTACGGTCTATCGATAATGGGAGTTATAAGACGCAACAGCGGTTTTTGCGGAAAGTTTTACACAAAATTAAAGTAATTCAAATACTCCAGCAGCACCCATTCCGCCACCGATACACATTGTGACAACTCCGAATTGTTCGTTACGACGGATCATTTCATGCATGATCGATAACGTCAATTTCGTTCCTGTCATTCCTAGTGGGTGACCAAGTGCAATTGCTCCACCATTTACGTTAACTTTTTCTGGATCTAAGTCTAACGTACGCATTACTTGAATCGATTGAGATGCAAACGCCTCGTTTAATTCAAATAAGCCTATATCTGATAGTTCTAAACCAGCTAATTTTAACGCTTTCGGCACAGCTGCAACAGGACCAATTCCCATCACTTCAGGTGCTACACCGGCAACTGCAAATGAGCGGAATTTTAATAACGGTTTTAAACCTTCAGCTTCTGCTTTCTCGCGGTCCATTAATAAAACAGATGCAGCACCATCACTCATTTGTGAGGCATTACCAGCTGTTACTGAACCACGAACATTAAATGCCGGTCGTAATTTCCCTAATACTTCTACTGTTGTTCCTGGACGAACACCTTCATCCATTTCAAACATACGTGTCGTTTCTTCAATTTTATGTTTCGCACCGACGAAGCGATTCGTTACTTCCACAGGGACAATTTCGTCATTAAACTTTCCAGCTTTAATTGCCGCTTCTGCTTTTCGATGACTTTCTACAGCAAAACTGTCTTGTTCTTCACGGCTAATACCGTATCGATTTGCAACTTCTTCTGCCGTATGTCCCATTCCCATATAGTATTCTGGTGCATTTTCTACTAGGGAAGAGTTCGGTTTAATGACATGTCCACCCATCGGTATTAAACTCATCGACTCTGCTCCACCAGCTAAAATCGTATCACTATGTCCTAACATAATACGTTCTGCACCGAATGCAATACTTTGTAATCCACTCGAACAATAACGGTTAATCGTCAGTGCCGGTGTCTCTTCTTTCAATCCAGCAAGTCCGGCAATATTGTTTGCCATATTCATTCCTTGTTCTGCTTCTGGCATCGCATTACCAAAAATTACATCATCGATATTTCCGTCGTAATTTCTTGCACGCTTCAATGTTTCTTTTACTGTAATCGCAGCTAAATCATCTGGTCTAACATGTGCAAGTGACCCTCGTTTCGCACGTCCTACAGGGGTTCTTGCTCCTGCAACAATGACTGCTTCTCTCACGAAAATTCCTCCTTCTTTTTCAAAACTTTCATCTATGATTAGTTACGTAATGGTTTTCCTTTTAATAACATATGTTGCATACGCATTTGCGTCTTCGGCTCACCGATTAAGCTTAGGAATGCTTCACGCTCTAGTGCTAACATTGTTTCTTCGTCGATTAGTGATCCTTCATTAATTCGGCCACCAGAAATAACATATGCTAATTTCTCCGCAATTTTTAAATCATGTTCAGATGCATATCCGCTTAAGTGTAAGTTTTTCGCTCCTAACACCATTGCTCCATATCCCGCATCACCAACAACTGGAATCATTTCTGGTTTCGGTGCCTTATAACCTAATTTGCTTAAGCCTAATACACGTTGTTTGGCATCATATAACTGATGGTCAGGATTCACACTAATGCCGTCATAACGATTTAAAAATCCATTTTCACGTGCTTCTTCTGCTGAAGTGGATACCGCAGCTGTTGCCACACGTTCAAACACTGTATTCGCTACTTGCATTAAGTCAAAATTAACACCTTGTGGCATGTCACGAAGCATCTTTAAATATAATTCCTTCGTTCCTCCACCACCTGGGATTAATCCAACTCCCACTTCTACTAATCCTAAATATGTTTCTGTAGAAGCTTGAACGCTTGCAGCTGGTAAAGTGACTTCTGCTCCACCACCTAAAGACATATTAAATGGTGCTGTTACTACTGGTTTCTCACTATATTTAATATTTTGTGTCATGTTTTGGAATTGACGAACGACCATATCTAATTCAAAGAAGTTTTGGTCTTGTGCTTCCATTAACATTAATGCTAAGTTCGCACCAACACAGAAGTTTTTCCCTTGGTTACCAATTACAAGTCCTTCGTAGTTTTTCTCTACTTCTTCAATAGATTTATTAATCATTTGAATGACGTCAAGCCCGATGGAGTTGTTCGGCGAAGTAAACTCTAATAATGCTACTCCGTCTCCGATATCAACTAAACTTGCTCCACTATTTTTCATAATGACGTCGTTCGTTTCTTTTAAACGACGAATATTAATTTCTTTTTCATTAAATTCAACTTGTGCATAATCTTCCTGATCAAAATAGTAAACGTTTCCATTTCCTTCCTTATAGAACGTTTCATTTCCTTTTTCAAGTAATGTTTCTACCCAAGCTGGAATTGTTTCGCCTTCTGCTTTCATACGTTCAACCGATTTACGAACACCGATTGCATCCCATGTTTCAAATGGACCATATTGCCAGCCGAAGCCCCATTTCATCGCATTGTCGATCTGTGTTAGATCATCTGCAATTTCACCTAATAACTCTGCACTGTATAATAATGTTGGCTTTAAGATACTCCATAAGAAATCACTTGCTTTGTCGCCTTGTTGAGATACGACTGCTTTAATTTTCTTGCGTGTTCCTTTTTGTTGTTTCGCCATTTCCACCGCAGCAGTTTTTAATTTCTTTTGTTCGCTATATTCGAAAGTTTCTGGGTCAAGCTCTAAAATGACGCTGCCTTTTTCCCCTTTTTCTTTCTTAAAAAATCCTTGCTTCGCTTTTGCACCTAGCCAACCGCGCTCATTCATTTCTTTCATGAACGATGGAATTTCGAATACTTTCTTCTCATCGCCTTCTACTTTTTCATATGCAGTATTTGCAACATGAATGAATGTATCTAATCCGACAACATCTAATGTACGGAATGTAGCACTTTTCGGACGTCCGATTAATGGACCAGTAATAGAATCAACTTCTCCAATCGTTAATCCTTGTTTCAACATTTCTTGTACTGTAACTAATAAACCGTATGTTCCAATTCGGTTTCCGATAAAGTTCGGTGTATCTTTTGCTACGACGACACCTTTTCCTAATACATCTTCCCCAAATTGTTTCATGAAGTTTAATACATCTTCATCTGTATGTTGTGTCGGAATAATTTCTAATAATTTTAAGTAACGTGGTGGGTTGAAGAAATGCGTTCCTAAGAAATGCTTTTTCATATCTTCTGAACAATCTTCAATCATCGCTTCCACGGAAATTCCGGATGTATTTGACGATACAATCGTTCCTTCTTTTCTAACTTTGTCGATATTTGCGTATACTTGCTTTTTAATATTTAAGTTTTCAACGACAACTTCGACAATCCAATCAACGTCTGCTAATTTTTCTAAATCATCTTCTAAGTTACCTACTGTAATTAAGTCCAAACTTTTCTTTGATGTAATTGGTGATGGTTTTTGTTTTAATAACGCCTGTTTCCCTGCTTGTGCAATTCGGTTTCTTACCGCCTTATCTTCTAACGTTAATCCTTTTTTCTTTTCATCTTCTGTGACATCTCTCGGTACAATATCAAGCATGATTGTTGGGATTCCATTGTTCGCTAAATGTGCTGCGATCGCCGACCCCATCACACCAGAACCTAATACTGCAGCCCTTTTAATACGATGTGTCATATTGTAATCCTCCTTACATCTTTGTTTGTTCTTTTTTATATAGCCACATATTGAATGAAGCGTCATTTATTTTTTATGCGACAAAACACGAGCTTTTTCTTCGCTTCGCGTTAGCGCTTGAATGAATCCTCATTCATGCAGTGGGAAAATAAAAAAATTATACTAATTATTACTATAAACGATATTTTTCATTTTGGCAACGGTTACATTCAGAAATTTTTAAAAAGATTAGCCATCTTCAGCAAAATGTACAACATATTGTGTACTATTTTGTCGAATACATACGCTTTTAGCGCTTATTCTTGATGACTAATCTTTTCATGAAGTTTTTTCAGTTTTATAAAAAATGAACGCAAAATATGTTCACACAGCGGGATAAATTCATAGCAATTGGTTTCCACTTACATAAAATGGTTATATTCTGCTACCCGATTGCATAATCGTCATGTACATATTCGCACGACGTTACTTTTGCTCCGCTTGTAATGCTTTTGCGCGATCGTATATTTCTTGACCTGGTAAGCCACGGTCATTCATATCTGCAATCCAATCTTCTATCGTTGGATTAATATATGTTGCCCATTCTTCTAATTCCTTTTCATCTAATTCATATATTTCCATACCGTTTTCTTCTGCTGCCTCTTGAGCTGCATTACCAACTGTATCATAGGAATCACCAGCTTTTAACGATAATTCCTTATCGAGTATCGTTTGTAATTGTTCTTGCGTTTCCTCGCCTAAATCATTCCAAACGTCTTCATTCATTACCGCATAAAATGTCGTTAAGTAGAAGTTTCCAACGGTTGCGTAATTGACAACTTCCCCTAAACTCCACGCATCTACCGCTTCCCAAGGTGCAATCGTTCCATCTACTACACCACGTTCCAACGCTTCAAAACTTTCATCCATCGGCATGGAAACAGGTGTCGCACCTAATGCTTCTAACCATTTATTCGTCATTGCTGATGGAGAGCGAATTTTCATCCCTTTTAAATCTTCGACACTTTTTACTGGTTTATCTGTCGTAAAAATTTGTCCCGGATCTGAAGTGAACACCCATAGTGGCACCATGCCATCGTATTCCTCATCAAATTCATCGAACTCTTCCATTAAATCATATAAAATACTTGATCCTTCATGTGCATTTTCTGCCATTTGTGGTAATTTCATCACAGATGATAGTGGAAATTCATTCGGTGTATAACTATGTACACTAACTGCAAGGTCCACTGCGCCAGTCATCACTGCATCTACTTGATCATCTGATGCGGCAAGTGTAGATCCTGGATACGAGGTTATCATCACTTCACCGTCCGTTGCCTTATCTACTTGTTCAATGAAACTTTGAATATATTCTTCCACGTGGTGTCCAGGTGACCAAACATTCGATAAATCTAGTTCGACTGTTGCCCCTTTTGCATCACCACTATTTTTAGAATGATTCCCACCATTCCCACTACATGCTGCAAGCAATAAAGCAGTAATAAGTGTTAAAACGATCCCTAACTTTTTTTTCATGCTGTGTTCTCCTTTATGATATGAATGAATGCAAAAAAATATGATATACATCGCTCTTATATTTATGCATACGTTTCATTATACTTATTTTTTGAAAATTTCATCTATTTAGCATCGGTTTATTCTGGCGCTTTTTAAACACAAAAAACTAGAAGTATCATGAGTTTTCTCATTGCTTCTAGTTTTTCTATAACTTTAGTATTTCTTTCGTTAATACATCCTTCAACGTCCCCATGCTGTACAACGTTTTTTCACTTTCTGTCGTGACAATTTTAAATGTATGGTCAATCATTTTATCCGAAAAATTCATAAAAATAGGTGTTTCCGGAAAGATTTCCGATAAGTCGATGCCTTCCATTAAATCGACATAATCTTCTTCTAAACAAATAAAAATATGCGTGAAATCTTTTTCATCGTTTTCAATTACTGTAACAAGTTCATCTGTTTCGGCATGAAATGGGATATGTTTCTGGTTGCCAATATACGCTTTTGTAGGAAAATCTCCTAACACAGTTAGCGATAACGGGACAGATGCATGAACTTTTTCATACATTTTTTCAGCCTCCGCGACCATTTCTGTTCCGATTTTTCCGTTACCGACAACTAATAGATCTAATCGTTCTGATTTCGTAAATAGATGCTCATGCTCTTGCCAAAATTTAACGGATAGCATATTGTATACATTGATCATTTCGACATGGAATGAAAATCCTTCCATATTTTCGATAAATGACGTTAATTCCTTTTGATAACGTACGTTTTCTAAATGGATAATTAATTTTTGTAATCGCATCGGCTTCTGTTGACGTTCTACAACATTTTCTAATTCCATTAATGTATATAAACTATCTTCATCTTTTTCTTCAAACAATATGACCGACTTTGCTTTATGGATGGCACTTTTTGAAAAAATCGTTTGGTCATGGATTGCCGTTTGTAAGACGATTACGCCCATTTCTTCTAGTCGTTGTATAGCATCTGTGGAGAAACTTTCGTCAATGACGACGACCGTCTCCCGATGATTTCGTAAATCCTCTATTAGTAAATGACTTTTTTCATGATAGCCAAAAATAATATGATGTTTCCCCAATCGTTGTACACGAAAAAGTAATATCCTCATTTCTAATGTTCGGTACATTGCAATGAAAACTGTCGATATCGTGTAAGATGCAGCAGACCAACGAGCAATTTCTAGTAATAGGGGATATTGCGTCGGGCTCGTTCCATCGACCGTAAATACATCTGCAAAATCAATTAAATAAAGGCGGAACGTAAAATATAAGGCATTTGACAATGAATGGTTATCAACAGATAAATGATAGAAACCGTAAAATCCAGTTATAAATGCTAGCATGAACAAAAATATATGTAATGCGTAGCGATATGTATAACGTAAAACTATCGGAAATCCAAGTAAATACAATGTAAGAATGATTGTGATCGGACCATCAATCGAATCGTCAACTGGGGCAAATCCGAATATGAGCGTGATCGCAACAATGATCGTTATATAATAATAAAGTGTCACATGTTTCCATGTCGATCGATTTTCCTCCATCATATACCCCTCCATTCCTATCCTTTCCTTTATTTTACATGTTTCATAGGGAAAGTTTCAACATTGTAAAGACGAAATAACGAAAGAGTAAGGTAATTTTGTTACCTCGCTTCATCTACAGCACCGTTTTATAAAGTGAAAATAGCGGCAGTAGAATTCTACTGCCGCCATTTGTCGTTCGTGCTATATTTCGTTATCGGTATTTCCCGACGCTTTCTTACTGTTCCTCTTGAAACAATAGCTCCATCGCTTTTGTCACCGGTAGTTCATCCGCTAAAATTTTTGCTTCTAACTGTGCTACCTTTTCTTTTACTCCATCACGACGGAAAAACTGTTCGACAAGTTCTTCATAAATCATATCATGAAACCAATTTTTCACTTGATTTTTACGCCGATCATCCCAATAACCAGTTTCCATCACTTTTTCTCGGAAATCATGGATTGTTTCCCACACTTCTTCATGTCCTGTTTTTTCATAAGAGGAGACAGGTAGTGCAGTCGATAACCACCCAGGTGTTGCTGGTTGTAAATAATGTAAAATTTGCTTAAATTCACGAGCCGTTCGTTTCGCACGGCGTACATTATCTCCGTCTGCTTTATGAACGATAATGAGATCTGTAATTTCCATGATCCCTTTTTTCATTCCTTGTAGATCATCCCCCGCACCAGTAATGGCGACCATTGCAAAAAAATCGACCATATTTCGCACGGCAATTTCACTTTGACCAACACCAACTGTTTCGATTAAAATAATGTCAAAACCTGCTGCCTCACATAAAAGCATCGTCTCACGTGTTTTCCGATGAACGCCCCCAAGCGTACCAGATGTTGGAGATGGACGGATAAATGCATTCGGATGATTCGTCAGTTTTTCCATACGTGTTTTATCCCCTAAAATACTTCCACCGGAAACAGCAGAGCTCGGATCAATCGCAAGAACAGCAACTTTATGTCCCTTATCTGCTAGCATCAGCCCAAACGTTTCAATGAACGTACTTTTTCCGGCACCAGGTACGCCACTGACACCAATACGAACACTTTCTCCCGTATATGGTAATGCCTTTTGGAGCAAATTTTGTGCTAGATCATGGTCACTTCGTTTCATACTTTCAATTAGTGTAATCCCACGTGCTAAATCATTTCTGGAACCAGCAGCAATCGAATGAAATAACGAATCGATATTGACAGATGTTTCTTTTTTTACAAAACGACGACGTTTTTTTCGTTTCATGCCGTCATGGGAGCTATGGATGCCCCCCATGACATGCAATGCACTATCTTTTTCCTGCGACTTGTCTTCGTTTTTTTTGTGGTTCATTCTTCCACTTCCTCGTATCCAAGCTTTTTGTAAATTTCTTCCAATATAATTTGCGATGCTACTGGAATAACTGTACCAGGTCCAAAAATCGCTACTGCTCCGCTTTCATACAATGCTTCATAATCTTGGGCTGGAATAACTCCACCAACGATAATTAAAATATCGTCACGACCTAGTTTTTCTAACTCTGCCTTCAATTGAGGTACTAATGTTTTATGTCCTGCTGCTAACGAACTTACACCGATGACATGTACGTCATTTTCAACAGCTTGTGCCGCTGTTTCCGCAGGTGTTTGGAAAAGTGGCCCGATATCAACATCAAATCCTAAGTCTGCATAAGAAGATGCAACTACTTTTGCTCCACGGTCATGCCCGTCTTGTCCCATTTTTGCAACTAAAATACGCGGTCTTCTTCCTTCATTTTCTAGAAATTCCTCTGTCATTCGTTGCATTTCTTCGATTTCCTCTTGGTTATCAAAATTTGAACTATATACACCGCTCACCGATTGAATCACCGCCTTATGTCGTCCGGATACAGCTTCAATTGCATCTGATATCTCTCCGATAGTCGCTCGAGCTCGCGCACAATCTACCGCACATGCAAGTAAATTCTTCTCACCTGTACGTCCTGCTTCTGTCAACTCTTGTAATAAACGTTGAACTTCTTGTTCATCTCGATTTGCTTTCATCGTTTCAATCCGTTCAATCTGTTTTTCACGTACAACTGTATTATCAATATCTAAAATATCAATCGGTTCCTCTTCTTCTAATTGATATTTGTTCATGCCGATAATCGCTTCTGTTTGAGAGTCAATTTGTGCTTGTCGCTTCGCCGCTGCTTCTTCTATTTTTAATTTTGGTAGGCCAGTATCAATCGCCTTAGCCATACCACCTAACTCCTCAATTTCTTCAATTAAATCCCAAGCTTTTTCCATTAACTCATCTGTTAATTTTTCCACATAATACGAACCACCCCAAGGGTCTGCCACATTCGTCATCATCGTTTCTTCTTGTAAGAACAATTGTGTATTACGTGCAATTCTCGCTGAGAAATCTGTCGGAAGGGCAATCGCCTCATCCAATGCATTCGTATGTAAACTTTGTGTATGTCCCATCGCTGCAGCATTCGCCTCGATTAATGTACGTGTCACATTATTGAATGGATCTTGCTCTGTTAAACTCCAACCAGATGTTTGTGAATGTGTACGTAACGCAAGTGATTTGGCATTTTTTGGATTAAATGTTTGCATCATTTGTGCCCACATACGACGTGCAGCACGCATCTTCGCAACTTCCATAAAATAGTTTTTTCCAATTGCCCAGAAAAACGATAATCTTGGAGCAAATGAATCTACATCGATACCAGCCTTCAATCCTGTTCGTACATATTCTAGCCCATCTGCTAATGTATATGCTAACTCGATATCTGCCGTCGCTCCCGCCTCTTGCATATGATACCCCGAAATAGAAATCGAGTTGAACTTCGGCATGAATTTTGACGTATATTCAAAAATGTCCGCGATAATTTTCATCGACATTTCAGGTGGGAAAATATAAGTGTTACGAACCATATATTCTTTCAAAATATCATTTTGAATCGTTCCCGCTAATTTTTCAGGTGGTACTCCTTGTTCCTCCGCTGCGATAATATAAAATGCCATAACTGGTAATACCGCACCATTCATCGTCATCGATACAGACATTTCATCTAATGGAATGCCGTCGAATAAAATTTTCATATCTTCTACAGAGTCAATTGCCACCCCTGCTTTTCCAACATCCCCATGGACTCGCTCATGATTGGAGTCATAACCACGGTGTGTGGCAAGGTCAAACGCAACCGACAGTCCTTTTTGTCCCATCGCTAAGTTACGACGATAAAATGCGTTACTCTCCTCCGCTGTCGAGAAACCTGCATATTGCCTTACAGTCCAAGGACGTGTTACATACATTGTCGGATATGGTCCACGCGTATTCGGGGCCACTCCCGCATAATCATGTAAATGCTCCAGATGCTGCACATCTTCCTTACGATACACATTTTTCACAGATATACCTTCGTTCGTTTCAACGGCTACCTCTTGTTCCACTTTTTCCATATCTGCCGTTAATTTCGGTTGGACATTTGTAAAGTTCGGCTTTATCATTTAACGCCCCTCCTTTTCTACAAAACTTTGTAAAAGTTGAAATTTTTCTAATTGATCTTGTCCTTTATATATATACCCATGGATTCCCTTCGCTTGCCATTTTTCTGCAAGCTCAGGTGCACATTTTCCTGCAACATCGATTTTTTTATTACCCGGGAAATGCTCTACAAAGCCATCGACAAATGTCTCTGTTTCCTTTGCAGACGCACAAATTATCGCATAATCAAATGAATTCTCCTTCGCCCATTTCGCCCCTTCTTCTGCTGTATTAAACGCTGGTTCAGCACTAACTTCAATACCACCTGCAGCTAAAAATCCTTTCGCAAAATCTGCACGAGGTTTGTAATCTTTTAACATACCGAAATTTAATAAAACAACATTTAGTTGATTTTCCTTAAAGTAGTTTCGGAAGTTTTCATAAGGTTCTGCTAGGCGATTTTCCACGACTAATGTCGGCTGATCATCTTCTATCACATTTTCTAAGTCTGCATATATATTCGTTCCAATTAATGACGCTTTATGTGTGCTTAATAACGTCAGTCGCTTTTCATGTAAGGAAGCAATTTTTTCATTATAAGCATCACTATTTACATATGCTAAATAGCCACCTTTTTCCTCTATCTCTAAAAATGCTTGCCAAGCTCTTTCCACTAACTGGTCTGTTAACGAATCAATATAATACGAACCACCAGCAGGATCTAACACATAATGAACAAACGTTTCTTCTTTAATAACGAGCTGTACATTACGAGCAATTCGTTCGGACTGTGGTGTAATCGCTGACAATACATCATGTGGATGGACCGTCACAACATCCGCTCCACCAAGTACAGCCGAAAACGCTTCATTTCCTGCACGAAGTAAATTTACATAAATATCCAGTTTTGAATATGTACGTAAAGATGTTTCTGTATAGATCATTGCATTCGGTGCTTCTTTCTCCCCATATGCTTCTGCTAATGTTTGCCATAATAAACGGAATGCACGAAGTTTCGCCATTTCCATAAAGAAATTCGTATCGATGGCATATCGCACGATGAAATCATTCGCAAATGCAGTAAAAGAATCATATTCCTCTAATTGTTCTGTCGCAATCGCTAACGTAAGCGCTAATTCCGTAACAATATCTGCTCCACGGTCATGATCTTCGACTAAATCTGCTACAACTGTACGAACATTGTCATAACCATTAGGCAAATCAATGTCATATCCTGTTACAGCACCTCGAACAAGGGCACGGTCAGATTCGTTAATATTATTGAAAACGGATAAAAAATCGTCATTACTATGTACCTGGAATGCATAAATTGGATATTTCGTCATGAGCGTTGCTAATTTCTTCAGTTGATCGTCTGTCCAAACGACCCCATGTGCTCCGTCATAAACAATTGCTTCGTTCCCTTTTTCAATGGCGACTATGGAATCTTCTAAAAATTTTGCACCATCTTTTGCATACGAACGTTGAGCAATCGTCCAGTTCTGGGAGCCGATCCCTTTTCGAATCGTTTTCAACATTGCATCATGTTTGTCTGCATATTGTCGTTCGAACGCTTCCTTTGTATATAATGGTTCAATGTCAATATCTTCTAATGTTTTTGTAATTAGTTTTTCAAATGGTAATCCTCGTAACGATGTTTCGGCAACTTCACGCCATTTCGCATCATCGATACGTGGAAAGGTCGTTTGCTTCATTTCTGAAATCATTTTTACCCACTCCTATCTGCCATTTATTATATCATTCCGATAAGAGCGTTTCCATCGTTGGATAGACTCTAAATTACCACTCACGTTCGCATTTAATGCACCTTGGCAATGAAATTTTACGATTGGAACGAACATTTTAGCAATTAAAACTTTTATGAAAATTTTCTTCTAATTTATTCGTTAAATGACATGTATGAAACTGCATTTGTTTATAGAATCAATGCCTGTGCCTGGCGCTTTGTTGCATTTGTTTTGTCGCTTCATTGCTTCCGTTCGGCCGTTCGTTGCATCTGTTTACCGCTTCATCACATCTATTTCCCGCTTCATTGCATCTATTTCTTGTTTCATTGCATCTGTTTCCTGCTTCATTGCATCTGTTTGCTGCTTCATCGCATCTATTTTTCACTTCATTGCATCTGTTTCTTGCTTCATCGCATCTATTTCCCGCTTCATTGCATCTATTTCCTGCTTCATTGCATCTATTTCCCGCTTCATTGCATCTATTTCCCGCTTCATTGCATCTATTTCCTGCTTCATTGCATCTGTTTGCCGCTTCATTGCATCCGCATCCCGCTTCATTGCATCTATTTCCCACTTCATTGCATCTCATTCTCGCTTCATTGCATCTGTTTCTTGCTTCATCGCATCTATTTCCCGCTTCGTCGCATCCGCATCCCACTTTATCGCTTCTATTATGTATATATTACAAAAAATGACACAGTGACGCATATTCGCATCACTGTGTCATCCTGACTGTTTTACTCAACAATCAAACTAAGTTACTTCCTTATAAATCGCTTCATTTTCCGCTTTGATTTATGTGTCAAAACTAAAACACTTTATCACATCTATCACGCAAAGAGTATTCATCGCATGCAATATTTTTACTCGACCACGTCATATCCTTGATCTTCAATCACTTCAGCTAATTGAGGAATAGTAATATTTTCTTCATCATATTTCACTTTTACTGTTTTCGCCGCTAAATCAACTTGCACATCTTCCACACCTTTTACGTTACCTAACGCACCTTTTACCGCTTTTTCGCAATGTCCACAACTCATACCTTCTACTTTTAATGTTACTGCCATTTTTTCCACTCTCCTTTATAACATTTATACTTTTATTCTCTTTAAACGTAAAGAGTTTAATACAACACTAACAGAACTAAATGCCATAGCCGCCCCAGCAATCCAAGGAGCAAGCAATCCGAACGCTGCAATCGGGATACCAACAGTATTATATCCGAACGCCCAAAATAAATTTTGTTTAATATTTTTAATAGTTTCTGCACTTAATCGAATCGCTTTTGGAATAAGCAATAATTCTCCACCTAAAATGGTAATGTCTGCAGCTTCAATGGCTACTTCTGTCCCTGTTCCAATCGCAATCCCAGTGTCTGCTATTGCAAGTGCCGGGGCATCATTTACCCCATCACCTACCATTGCAACATTTTTTCCTTCTGCTTGCAACTGTTTGATTTTCTCCGCTTTTTCTTCTGGTAAAACTTCCGCAATGACACGATCAATGCCGACTTGACGAGCAATTGCATTTGCTGTTCGCTCATTATCTCCTGTTAACATGACAAGTTCCAATCCTTGTTCATGTAAAATTGCCATCGCTTCTTTCGCCGTTTCTTTCACCGTATCAGCTACGGCAACAATTCCAGAAAACTCGCCATTTACCGCAATAAGCATTGCTGTTTTTCCATCTAGTTCCAATTGTTGCATATCATCTTCTACATGTGCAACATCAATTCCACGATCGTACATTAATTTTCTCGTTCCAACTAATACGTCATCTTCACCGAATGTCGCTTCAATTCCGTGACCTGCAATTGCAGCAAAATGATCTGTCTCTAAAAGTGCGACATCTCTTACTTCAGCATAAGACACAATCGCCGTCGCAAGCGGGTGCTCTGAACCTTTTTCAGCGCTTGCGACAAGTTGTAACACTCTATCATCACCAGTAAAATCTGTTAATTCTGGCGTCCCTTTTGTAATCGTACCAGTTTTATCAAATACGATCGTCGTTAATTCATGTGTCCGTTCTAAATGTTCGCCACCTTTAAATAAAATACCATTTTCGGCACCTTTACCAGTACCGACCATAATCGATGTCGGTGTCGCTAACCCTAATGCACATGGACACGCGATAACTAAGACAGCAATCGCCGCGGTTAATGCCGACTCAAATTCCCCTGGTGAAACGAACATAATCCAAATGATAAAAGTGATAACGGCAATTCCAACAACAATCGGTACGAAATAACCTGAAATAATGTCTGCCATACGTTGAATTGGTGCTTTATCCCCTTGTGCATCTTCTACTGCTTTTACAATCGAAGCTAATGCAGTATCTTTTCCGACCTTTGTCGCTTCCATTTCAATGGTTCCATTCACATTTATCGTCGCACCAATCATATCGGCCCCAACTTGTTTCTCCACTGGGATTGATTCTCCCGTTAACATCGATTCATCGACAGCAGTCGTTCCTTTTAAAACAACCCCATCGACAGGCACCTTTTCACCCGGTTTAATGACTAGAATATCCGATACGACCACTTCTTCTAAAGGAACCATCGTCTCGACACCATCTCGTAGTACACGTGCTTCTTTTGCTTGCAACTGTAATAACTTCGAAATAGCTTCCGTCGTTTTCCCTTTTGCTCGTGCCTCTAAATATTTACCGAATAAAATTAACGTAATTAAAATCGCACTCGTTTCGAAATATAAATGTGGTTCATAAGATGTCCCAATCGTTTTAATCGCTTCATATAAACTGTAAAAATAGGCCGCACTCGTACCTAATGCGACAAGTACATCCATATTCGCATTACGTGTTTTTAAATTTTTATATGAACTAACATAAAACTGCCACCCGATAATAAATTGAACGGGTGTCGCGAGCGCAAACTGGAACCACGGATTCATAAAAATCTCTGGCAATGTCATACCAAATAAATGATCTAACATCGTAATTAATAATGGAACAGATAAAATGGCCGACATAATTAATATACGCTTTTTCTTTTGTAGTTCTTGCTCTTTCTTCGAGCGCTGGTCTTCTTTCGACTGTTTAACTGTCGCACTATATCCAAGATTAGCTACCTTTCCAATAATATCTGCTTCATCTACCATTCCAGCATAAAATGAAACTGATGCGGATTCGGTTGCTAAATTCACTGTTGCCGTTTCCACCCCAGGCATTTTGTTTAATACTTTTTCAATTCGACTAGAACAAGTTGCACAAGTCATTCCTGTAATATCGAACTCTTCTTTTTCCACTTCGACACCATAACCAATTTTCTCAATTTTCCCGATAATGTCTTCTGGTGTCACTGTACCTTGATCATATTGTACTTTCGCCGATTCTGTCGCTAAATTTACTTGTGCTTCGACTGCATCCATTTTGTTCAATACCTTTTCCACACGACTGGAACATGCCGCACAAGTCATTCCTGTAATATGGAGTGATAATTCTTTCTGTGCCATCTTAATCTCCCTTCCAACTTCCTTATTTTGAAAATTGTTTTACCACATTGATTAATTCCTGAACTGAAGCTTCTCCATCTCCTGATTCAAGCGCATGAATGACACAATGATTCGCATGATCTTCTAACAACGAAAACCCGACTTGTTTGAGAGCTGCATTGATGGCGTTAATTTGAATAATGACATCTACACAATAACGGTCTTCCTCAATCATCTTTTGAATCCCCCGTACTTGTCCTTCGATTCGTTTTAATCTTGTAATTACTTTCTTTTTTTCGTCATTCTCTCTCGCTTCTACACGTTTCTTTTCTTCCATACCGTTCCCTCCTTTACATCCATTATACTATACCCCCCTATCCTATGTAAACTATAAAATAAAAAAACTAGTACAGGAATTTTCCTCTACTAGTTTTTCAAATCATTATAGCGTAAAATCTGGCTTATATAATGTTAATTTCGCTTTTTCTTTTTCGATGACTTCTCCCGTTAATACGTGGATGAATGGAGATGCTTCATCAAACCAACTATCTGGCGCTTCATGACCCCAGAATGTTTGACGTGTTTTGTCATGTACACTCCAACGTTTCGGTTCGAAATCTCCGTCACCTGTGAAATAATCTCCGAAATAAAACTCGATACGGTGCCCATCTGGATCACGTAAATATAAGAAAAACGCGTTCGATACGTTGTACACGAGAACCTTTTTGTAAGTCGTAACATTGTAATAAACTTTCCACTTCATCCATTTCCGCATATAATTCTAACGATAACCGTGACACATCTTGGACTCGTAACGCAGGGCTACCACGTGTTGTTCGCCCTTTGGTACCCATTTATATGCAAGATTATTTTTCTTCACGACTTTTTCAATGTCAGCTAAATCTATCACATGTAAAACCGCTCTACCTATGCTCGTATTATCTTATGTTATTTGTGTAACCATCAAGTCTGCATGCCCTTTTATTTTACATCGATTGATTAAATAATAAATTAAATCATAATACGCTTCTCTCTTTCACCCGTTCAATATAAAAAAATTCAAATCGTAATCATTCCTATTTACAAATCGTAATCATTACGATACAATGAACGATAGTAAAAGGAGGATTATCTCTTGAAAAAAATCGTACTATCCATAATGGCTAGCTTGTTTCTATTCGGCTGCTCCAATGAGGCACCTAAAAAAGAAACAGCTTTAACTATTTATACATCTATTTATCCTGTGCAATATGCAACAGAACAAATCACTGGAGATCTTGCAACCGTCGAATCTTTATACCCACCAGGAGTAGATGCCCATACATATGAACCGACAACGAGGCAATTAACGCATATCGCTCGAAGCGACTTATTCATTTATGTCGGGGCAGGCATGGAAAGTTTTGCAGAACGAACAGAAGAGGCTTTACAACTAGAAGACACAAACTTCCTTGAAATCGGCGAAGATGATTCCATCTTCCGTGAAGCTGATGAAGCCCATGAGCATGACCATCATGATCACGGACATCACCATAATTTAGATCCACATATTTGGTTTGATCCACTCCGAATGATCGACATGGGAGAAAGGATTAAAAGCCATTTAAGCGCATTGTATCCAGAGCATGAAGCAATTTTTGAAGAGAATTTTTTACAATATAAAGAAGACTTAGAAGCACTTGATGCCCAATTTACGAACACATTAAAAGAAAAAACAGAAAAACAAATGATCGTCACACATGCTGCATACGGATATTGGGAAGAACGTTACGGTATCGAGCAACTTGCGATTAGTGGTATTTCATCAAGTGATGAACCTTCCCAACGCGAACTCGTTGCGCTAGTGAAGAAAGCAAACGAACTTAATTTACGTTATATCGTCTTTGAAAAAAATAGTTCTAATCATGTTGCATCGATTATTCAAGAAAATTTAGATGCGAAAGATGTATACATTCATAACTTAGAAACATTAACAGAAGACGATCTCAATATGGAGCGAGATTATATGTCCATAATGCAAGAAAACTTACAAGTATTAGATGAAATTACAAAATAACACATACTAGAAAATGAACTATATAAGGAGGTATTGCTTTGTCAGACACAGTCATCCGTTTGGAAAACATTAGCTATCAATATGAAGCGAAGCCTGTATTAGAAAATGTAAATTTAGAAATTAAACGTGGCGACTTCATGGGACTTGTCGGTCCAAACGGTGGGGGAAAAACAACACTTATTAAAATTATTTTAGGATTATTGAAACCAGATACTGGTAAAGTATTTTTACTCGATCAACCAATCGATCATTTTCACGATTGGAATCGGATCGGTTTTGTTTCGCAAAAAGCAAACACATTTAACAAAGGCTTTCCTGCGACAGTATATGAAGTCGTCGCAATGGGCTTAACAGCAAAAATCGGGTATTTTAAATTTTTCCGTAAAAAAGAAAAAGAGAAAATTTTAGCTGCCATTGATGCAGTTGATATGGGAGCATACACATATCAAAATATCGGCAACTTATCTGGTGGACAACAACAACGAGTCTTCATTGCCCGCGCACTCGTGAATGAACCTGAATTACTTATATTAGACGAACCGACTGTCGGCGTCGATCACCAAAACGTGGCACGGTTTTATGACTTACTACACAAATTAAATATAGAAAATAATTTAACCTTATTACTCGTCACACATGATACTGGGGCAATGACCGAACACGCGACAAATATCGTTTGTTTAAATAAAACATTACACTTTCACGGGAAATCTGCAGAATACTCTGCTCTCTCCCCTGAACAATTATCAGCAATTTATGGACATCCAGTACAAATCGTCGTCCATGACCATGAATAATGGAGGTTCTTATGATACAAGACATACTACAATTTGATTTTTTACGTCATACATTTTTAACAGGGATTATTATCGGCATTATCGCTCCATTGCTCGGTACGTTTCTAGTCGTCCGCCGTCTTTCTTTACTAGCAGATGCACTTTCCCATGTTACATTAGCAGGAATTGCATTCGGATTATATATGGAGAAACAATTTTTACTGCCAATCAATGCCGTCTATAGTGGGATGGGCTTTTCCATTATCGGTGCCATTTTAATTGAAAAATTACGCTCCGTTTATACGGCATACCAAGAAATAGGTATACCAATCATATTAAGTGGTGGAGTTGGGTTGAGTGTTATTTTCATTTCATTAGCAAATGGATTTAATACAGATTTATTTAACTTTTTATTCGGATCTGTTTCTGCAGTTAGCCGACTTGATTTTTACACGATTGTCGGTATAGCCATTTTT
Source organism: Pseudogracilibacillus sp. SO10305 (assembly GCF_037072005.1). Lineage (NCBI taxonomy): Bacteria > Bacillati > Bacillota > Bacilli > Caryophanales > Bacillaceae > Pseudogracilibacillus > Pseudogracilibacillus sp. SO10305. The sequence goes on from NZ_JAXHDE010000002.1 coordinate 130,915, forward strand.
GTGATTGTTTTAATTATTTTATTTTATAAAGAACTTGTCACATTATCTTTTGATGAAGAACATGCGACCGTTTCAGGTATTCACGCAAAAAGGATTCATTTTTTATTCATTATTTTAACAGCGCTCGTCATTGCAGCCTCGATTCGGATTGTTGGTGTATTACTCGTTTCAGCTTTAATGACACTTCCAGTTGCGAGTGCGATGCGTTTTGCTGTAAGCTTTAAACAGTTAATCTTTTATTCGATTATTTTTGCTGAAATTGCCGTCATTACAGGACTTATTTCAGGTTACTATTTAAATATCCCACCAGGTGGGACAATTGTTGTCGTTTCTATTCTAATCTTGCTTATCGCTTTAAGTATGAATACACTTCGTAAAAGGAGTCGAACAGTATGAATGTGAAAGAAGCTATTCAAACATTACAAAAACATGGATTTAAAATGACGAATCGTCGAGAACATATTTTACATTTTTTTGCAAAAGAGGATAAATACTTCACCGCAAAGGAATTATATACGTATATGGAAGCAACATTTCCTGGAATAAGTTTTGATACTGTCTATCGTAATTTACATTTATACGATGATTTAGGTGTGTTAGAATCGACAGAATTAAAAGGGGAAAAACATTTCCGCATGAATTGTGGAACGACGCACCATCACCACTTCATTTGTAATGCTTGTGGCAAGGCGAAGAAAATTCATTTATGCCCGATGGATGAGGTAGAGCGTATTTTAGGAGCATATAAAATTGATGGCCATAAGTTTGAAGTATACGGCTTATGCCCGACATGCCAGAGTGCTTAAAATGCGACTATATATTGCAGTTGGAATAGGAGGAATGATTGGAGCGAGCCTCCGCTTCCTCCTCTCTTCTTTTATCCTATTTGAATCATTCGGGTCTTTGCCTCTTGCCACATTTTTTGTTAACATTACTGGTGCATTCATTTTAACGTTTATTACATTTTCACCAGCGATAAAGAATGCTTTTTCTAAAACGACTTTTACCGCTCTTACTACTGGACTTATCGGTTCATATACGACTTTTTCGACGATCATTGTAGAAGCAATCGAATTATCCTTTTCAGAGATGAACATTGCCATCCTTTATATAATTGGAACGGTTTTGTTTGGACTACTCGCAAGTCTTCTCGGCATCATTGCCGCTACAAAAATGACGAAAGAAAGAGGCGAGTCATAATGTTACTTCCAATGTTATATGTTAGTATTGGAGGATTTTTCGGTAGTATCGCACGGTTGTTTCTTGCAAACATATCGAATTCATCCCCCATCGGAACATGGATTGCCAATATTACTGGTGCAGTATTGTTCGGATTTTTATTACAAATGGAGCTTACAAATGCGTTATTTTACATACTTACCATTGGCTTTTGTGGTGCATACACAACATTTTCCACATTCGGTAAGGAAACGATGGAATTTATTTTGAATGATCAATATGGACTTGCTTTTATTTATGTCCTAAGCTCTTTCATCGTTTCACTCGGAATCGTTTATTTCATTTATATCGCTTAGAAAGGAAGATAAACACGATGCAAAAATTGTTTTTTGAAGATGCTTGGGAAAGAACGATTAGTAAACAGGACCATGATAAAATTTGTGATGTTTTTTCTAATTTGCAAATTGATGCAGGAATTTCATTTACATTTTTATGGGAAGCGGTCAATCATCATGGCGATCTCCTCGTTACGACGCTCATTCATAACAATGAAAAGGCGTCCATGGAATTAAAAAATATTTATATGAAATATGTACATGATACTGTTACATACGCAGACTATTTTACTGTGCCTATTGTCATTCCGGCACACCACTCTATGCCATGGACATTCATTTTCACCAAACAAACAGAAGGAAAATGTGATGATACAACTTACGTCATCAAAAAATAAAGGTTGGGATGAATACCCAACCTTTATTTTATACTAACAATGGTTGAAATTGCTTTCCTTTTAATGCCGCATCCATCGTTTCCTCTATAAGATGAAAATGAGCCACTAATGAATTTGGCTTTCCTTCTATATCATCTTGCCCAAACGGGACAAAATAAACATTTTTCGCATTTAATAATGTACCAATGTTTTTACCGTTCGCACTCAATCCATCATTGGTTGCAATCGCTAAAACAATCGGTTTAATATTTCTTAACTGTGCTTTGCATGCCATCGTCACTGTCGTATCTGTAATGGCATTCGCTAATTTTGCCAACGTATTTCCTGTACAAGGTGCAACGATGATTGTATCAAAATTCATTTTCGGACCAACTAATTCTGCCTCTACAATCGTTTCAATAATGTCATTTCCAGTAATCTCTTTCATTCGCTTTCGCCAATCTTTCGCCTTCCCAAATCTCGTATCAAAACTGCTCGAGGCTTCTGACATAATCGGAAAAAGTTCGATATGATCGTTTTCCGCTAATTTTTCTAATTCATTTAATACGACTTCAAAATTACAAAATGATCCTGTCAGCGCAAACCCTACTCTTAACTTCCCCATTTTAACCCTCCAGCTTTTTCATTGCATTTTCAATTGTTTCTTTCATATATTTCGCAGCACTTTTCGGTGCAACTTTCCCAGGTAAACCTAACGCTTGTAACGGTGTAACATGTAACGTTTTTGCCGCTTCTAAATCAATACCACCGGGATGTGAAGCCACATCAATAAGCAATGCATCCTTTCTTATATTGACCAACTTCGACATTCCAATAATTTGCACTGGAATCGTATTAACGATCACATCCATCTCTTGAAAAATTGTTGCCATCTCGCTTATATGAATTGGTCGGTAACCAGCCTGAGTGATCCAGGCAAAATCTGCAGATTTTCTCGCTCCAACCGATACATTTGCCCCCATTTGCCGAAATAAATGTGCAAGCACTTTTCCAATTCGACCAAATCCAAGCACAATGATGTTTGCTCCATGAATCGTCGTCGGTAATTTTTCCATGACGAGTTGTATCGTCCCCTCCGCTGTCGGGATTGCATTTTTCACTTGAAGTGCTTCATCATGGAAATAATCAACTATTTGAACATTTGCTTTAGATGCTTTTTCCATCCACTTTTTTTCAATATGCCCACCAAATAAAATTTGATCATTCTTCATTTCATTGATGATATGATCTATCGCTATTTTTTCGTTACATAATGGCGCATTTAAATTACCCACTTTGTTCGCAAACGGTAATGGCCCAATTAAAATTGGTACACCATCCATCGCCGCTTGTAAATTTTCTGCGCGCTTACAATGTTGAACTTCTTCGTCAAACCCGAAAGTCGTCACATCATAATTATCTTGCTTAAACATTTCCGCTAAATACACACTTCTTTTATCTCCACCAAGAAACGTTATGATTCGCTTTGTCAGTCTCATCCCTCCAAGCTCTAAACTTCCATCGCTATAACGTATGAAACTATTTGCAGTTCGTGTATGTCAAGTGCTTAAAAGTATTTGGAGTTCTTTATGGATAAGGGGACTAGATGGAGCTTTCGCGGGAGTCATGCTGATACATAACGGGGCTTGGATAGTTTCATCATTGCAAGGGAAGTTCGGTTGTACGCAGTTGTGGATGAAATTGGTGTTTTCAGTTTTTTGTAGTAGTGTGAGGGGTTGAACTGGAAAAATTCCTTTGAGCTTTGTCGGTGATGGTAGTATGGCGTGGGCTTGCGTCCTTGAGATTTGATTTTTCGTGATTTCGAGGACGGTAGAGCGGGCTTGCGTCCCTGAGATTTGATTTTTCGCGATTTCGAGGACGATAGAACGACCCAGCGTCCTTGAGATTTCATTTTTTCCGATTTCGAGGACGGTAGAACGACCCAGCGTCCTTGAAATTCTAATCTTCCCCGATTTCAAGGACGGTAGACTCGCCCAGCGTCCTTGAGTTTTGATTTTTCCCGATTTCGAGGACGGTAGAACGACCCAGCGTCCTTGAGATTTGGTTTTTCGTGATTTCGAGGACGGTAGAGCGGGCTTGCGTCCCTGAATTTCTAATCTTCCCTATTTTCATGGACAATAGAACTCTCCCCAAACACAAACCAAAATACAAAATAAAAATGACTATGTTCATCTCTAGGATAAACATAGTCATTCATACTTTTATGCAAATTTCCCTTCAAATACGAAAGATTCGATAGGCTTTCTATCTGATGGGACTTCGCGTTGCTGATTACGCTCAGACAATAATGTAGTTGGGTCATGATAACCAACTGCAACAACCGCATTAATATCATATTCGGCTGGGACTTCTAGTAATTCTCGTGCTTTTTCCTTGTCAAATCCACCCATACCATGTGTAATTAATCCTTGTCGATATGCTTCTAAGCTAAGGTATCCCCAAGCTGTTCCAGCATCAAATGCATGCCACGGATTTGGATCGCCCTCTTCATTGCGAGTCTTTTTGGAAATAGCTAACACGAGTACTGGTGCTCGCTTACACCATTCAACATTATTTTCATTAATGAAAGATAAAAATGTTGCACGATCTTCTTCCTTACGAGCAACGATATAATTCCACGGTTGCCAGTTTGCCGCAGATGGTGCCCATCTCGCCGCTTCAAAAATTGCATTTAACTTTTCTTCTTCTACTTCTTTCGTTGAAAACGCACGTGGCGACCAACGATTAATATATGCTTCATCAATTGCATATGCTGCTTTTCGTTTTGTTTGAACTGTCATCTTCCATGCTCCTTTTCTCTACCATACAACTTTAAGCATAGTAAACATTTTCCATCCGTTCAAAATATATGCTCAACTTATAAAGATTTAACATCGATAAATTTAATCTTCAACTTTGTAAATAAACCTTTCGATTCCATAATATTTTTTCGTGATTGTTCATAAAAATGAATCATCTCACTTCTTGCTTGTTCACCCAGCTGTTCTTTACTATATATTGCTAATTGATGTAGATTCCAAGCTCGTTCAAAATATTGAAGATATTCATTACCATAGATAGATTCAATCAAAGGTAAATACGTTTCAATTGAACCATTTTCTATATTTACCTGGTCATATTTTAAAAGTTGGACAACGTTAACAAAAATTTGTGGTATGACAGTTTTCACATCACCTGTTTCGAAAGTCGCAATAAATTGTTTCAATTTTCTTCGACGATACATTGTATAAACAACATATGTAACAAGACATAATAAAAGGATGATTGATACAAGAATAACGATCCAAATAATCCAATGTAACTTTTCTGTTGGTTCATTATTCATATCATCTAATTGTGAATCATCTTCTATTTGTTGTTTTGCCTCATTAAAGCTATCCTCAGGTTCTTCATACATACTTTCCAAATCTGTATTAGAAATACCAGATGGATAATCTGATAAATCTATTTTTTCCATTTTATCTTCAAATCCGGGAGTTGTTTCAATAGGAATCCAACCAATTTCATCTATGTAGATTTCTGTCCACGCATGTGCATGTGATCCATCTACTTGTATTTTTTCATACGGATCCACATCATTCACTAACTCAGGTGGAATAATATACCCTTCTACATATCTAGCAGGTATACCAAAATAACGGAACATAGTAGTTGCTGCAGTAGCAAAATGAGGAGCATATCCTTTTCGCTCATTTTCCAATAAATACATTAAAAAATCCTTATCCATCGGGAATGATTGCACATCTTCATCATATTCAATATTTTCTTTTAAATAACTCGTAATTTTGTGGATGGCCCATTCATATGGAACATGTTCTTTTTCGTCCTCTTGATTCACTGTTCCTATATGTGTTTCCAATAACATTTCAGTTGTTTCTGGAAGCGTCGTGTAAGCATCATATACAAAATCATTATAATAACTTTCATATAATAAATAGTTTTGTACTTCCTCCATATCACGATTCTCATATAATGAATTTGCTAAAGATGGATATTTTGTTAAAGACACATCACTTGCATGATACGTATAATTCCGCTCACCAAAAAATGACTTCGTTAAAAAGCTTTGTTCCAATTCTTGTAATGTATCATAAATTTCCTTTGGCGCACTTTTTATTTCATACGGAGTATACATATATTTACTATTAGCATGTTTATTTTGAACAGTGACATTATTTCCTTCGTCTGTTTCCACTAACATATTCGAAATTGTATGTAATTGTGTTAAAGGATGAAAACCATCTTCATTTAACCAAAATAGCATATCAAATGACTCATCATATATTGATGGATCTAAGGACTCCCATTTTTTATTAGTATATGTTGCACCGACAAATCCACGTAAATATTGGGAAGATGGGTTTGACATTATGATTTCTAAAGCTACTTCCTCATTTATTTTTAACGGTTGGAGTTGTGTAAAATTACCAGTAGGAAAATTATTCGTCCTCTCCTTCTCATAACGAATTTCTTCCCATTTCGTTACTCCTTTTTGTTCTATCAGTTGCACAAATGCCGGTTTTTCATACGATACTTCTGGATGTATGCTCTGCACCGACAAAAATGTAATACAGGCCAATAAAGCACCCAATACAAATAATAAAGCGACTTCTTTTACCTTCGCCTGTTTCGCCATCGAAAAAACGATAAATACGATACATAAAACTGAATAAAAAGTTGTCTCTACCCACTTATTAGGTGATAAGTCTATCGTTATATTTGCTAACATAGCACTTAATAAAATCAAATATAGTAACCATTTCGACCGTATTTTAACAACTATATAACAAAATAAACTGATACCGAGCATTGCATACACTGAAAATATTTGTGTCGCAAAGATGGCGCTATTCCCATCTAATCCTACTTCCATTGGACGGAATATCTTTCCAGTATGTAACGTTAATTCATGTGCAATCTGTTCATATATAATGAATAAACCATTCATTATGAAACGATGTAACACAATAAAGACAACAATACTTAATATAGAGGAACCAATTGAGATCCATCGCTTTAGAACAGTGTTTTTAAATGGTATATATATAAATAATATACATATTTCGCTTACAATAAACGCTATAAGAAAATTTGTTGTAAGTTGAAATGTTTGGATAACATATAATAAACTAGCAATAAATAGGAGCTGTTGTATTATAAATATCTGATATGGAAACTTCTCATCCATATGATTAGCTGTATGAATGAGTTGTATATTTTTTGATTGTTGCTCACTCATTTATACCGCTCCTTTATTCATACTTTGTTTGGATTGTTCTAACCAATCTTCCGCTATAATTGGAATATAATTTGTTTGGATGTTTTCTTTAATAGATTGTTTATTATATTTAGTTGTTACATGATAAACTATTACACTTTCATGTTCTTTTTGAATATACGCCTCATACGATGTTGCTTTAAAATCTCCTCTAGGAACACTTAACGTTTCTCGAATTATACGACCCATTGCATCCTTTCCATACATCAGTTCCATTTGCAATTGTTTAATTCCTTCATCATACCAACCGACATATATTTGTTTTTCTTCCTCTACAAAATACTGTAACAATGAAGCAAAAGTATCCATCATTTGATCGATTGTATTTATTTGTTCTCCTGAATCTTCCATATTTAAAGAAGTTTCTAACAATAGTACAATTCGTTCTTCTCGAACATCCGCTAACTCTTTTATCATTAATTCATCCAACTTAGATGATAATTTCCAATGAATTTGTTTTACATGATCACCAGGAACATACTCTTTCAATGCAATCATCTCTTCCTGTACATCCCCTTTTCGTTCAGAAAAAAATATAGCAGCTTCAGCCATTTCCTTCGTTGCATATACACCATCTACATTTCCCTCAACAACTGTAGGCATATATGCTATTTCCGTTCTAGCATTTGGAGTTGTATTACGTTTAAATAAACGAAATAAATCTTGTACACGTATATTCTTGACCTTTATATCTATTTTCCCACAATGTTCACTATAAATTTGAAAGGAAATGTTTTTGGTTGCATAACTGAATAATGATGTTGTAAATTCCTCTTTTGTTATTTCATTTGTTAACTTATTTTGAATTAATAATGTACAACAGATATATGGTAATGGCAAAAATGATTTATTTTTCAGTTGTATTGTCATACTACTATTCGTACGTTTTTTGGCAATTGCTTGGGACATTATATCAATTTCTACTTTATCTTTTATTAAAATACCATATATACAAGTAACAATCGTTAAACAGATGAAAAAATAAAATAAAAATAATGCTGTATAAGAAGATGAAAAAACATAGAAAAATACCACAGTTATCCATAATATAATAAACACAATTCTTGATAGTAATATACGCTGTTTCATTTTTATTTGCCCATCTCATGTGAAATCAGGTCTGGTGTTTTTACCGATTGCAAAATTTCCTGTAACATATCTATATCTTGTTCATACGTTAACTGAGCTTTTTGATCCATTACAATACGATGTTTACATGTCTCCATAAACAAATCAATGACATCTTCTGGTGTTACAAAAGTACGCCCATCTACATATGCTCTCGCCTTAGCCACTTTACTTAACGAAAGAGCACCTCGGGGACTGACTCCTTGCACGACATGTTTATGGTTTCTCGTTGCCTCTATTAAATAAGTAATATAAAATAAAATCTCTTCTGCTACATGTACCTGTTTTACCTCTTCTATCATTTGTAAGAGTTCCCGGCGAGATACAACACCTTGTATATCCTCTAATGGATTTGTTGTTTGACGATCTCTTAATATAGCAACTTGGCTGTCAAAATCAGGATAGCCGATACTAATCTTCATCATGAATCGATCAAGTTGAGATTGTGGCAATGCTTGTGTCCCAAACGAACCTAATGGGTTTTGAGTCGCAATAACATTAAACGGTTTTGGAAGCTGGTACGTTTTTCCGTCAATTGTTACTTTCTTTTCTTCCATTGCTTCTAATAAAGCAGCTTGTGTTCGACTCGATGTACGGTTAATCTCATCAGCCAAAATTAAATTGCTCATAATCGCGCCTTCTTGAAACACAAATTTTTCTTGTGCTCTATCGTATAACGTAAATCCAATAATATCTGACGGTACAACATCAGGTGTAAATTGAATTCGGTTAAAATCTGTTCCTAATACTTTGCTAAACGCTAAGGCAATCGTTGTTTTTCCAACTCCTGGCACATCTTCTAACAAAATATGTCCTTCTGCTAAAATTGTCATCAAAACTTTCTTTAGTTGCTGTTCTTTCCCTTTTACTACCTTTCCAACTTCTTGTAAAATAAGTGACACTTTATCTTCCATAATGAAAACCCCTATTCTCTATATGTTGTATTTCTTCTTTAATCTTTCTAACTTTTCACCTATTGGCTTTATGGTTAACCATAAAAAGATTACGTTCGAAATTGCATACACAGCCATAAATGGTAACGATAATCCGATAGCTGCAATATAACGTTCAACATTAAAATATCCATCCATTGACATAACAGTCCAAATATCCATCAACAACGAATAAATAACACCTGCAAATAGACCATATAACGTTAAATAAATCTTGCTTTGACGTAATTTTGCGCTTATATATGGAATTCCTGCAATAAACCCGATAAATCCCCATGAAAACATTTGAAATGGTGTCCATGGTCCTTGACCAAAATAAATATTCGAAATAAATGCAGATAGTGAACCAGCTAAAAATCCCGCTTCTGCACCAAAAAACATTGCTGATATAACGACAATCGCCGTTACAGGCTTAAAACCAGGTAAAGCCGCAAATAAAAATCTACCGACAACTGTAATTGCAATTAACACTGCGATAACAACAAGTTTTCTTGTACTTGATTCATTCTTTTCAAATGTTAAGAGCATCGAAATGACGGCAAGAATTGTAATTGCTGTTGCTATAAACAAATGACTTCTATCTGAAAAAACATTTACTCCAGCATATATAATTAAAGGTATAAACAACAGAACAATAACATAATGAATATATTTTTTATAATTTTTCATAAACTTTCCTCTCACCATTGAGACGACATAGTTGAATGACATCATTGCTCGTAATCGCATTATTATAATGATGTCGGGATAATCGATTTGCCATCGTTGTGTAAAAATTGTTTTTTGTAAAAAATGACGTGGGCTCTTCTAATGCGATAATTTCACGATCGAAAAATAACCCACATCGATCTGACACAAGAGCTGCAAACTCAATATCATGTGTTACTAACAGTATTGTCATTCCTTCAGCCTGTAATTGTAATAAAATATCCTTCAATAATAGTTTAGAAAAGGCATCTATTCCTTTTGTCGGTTCATCTAAAATAATTATTTTCGGATCTAATAACAATATTTTTCCTATTGCGAGCTTTTGTTGTTCTCCACCGCTAACATCGTATGGATGACGATCTATTAAATGACTTACACCTAATTTCTTTAAAACTTGTGTTGTCTTTTCCTCTATTTCCCCTTCAGAGTATCCCATCACCTTTCCGATCTCTTTATAATCTTCTCGTACGATAGATTTAATAAAAACTGTTTGTGGATCTTGTGGTAAAACCGCAAGTAAATTTTTATACAGTTCTTTTTGTTTGTACTTTTTAAGTAATGTATCTGCAATAAAAATTTTTCCATGATATGGCCGATATAATCCTGCCATTACATTTAATAATGTTGTTTTTCCTGAACCATTTCCTCCTAAAACTGAAATAATTTCTCCTTTATATACATCCAATTCGACACCTGCTAAAATATCTGGCAAATCTTTTTCATATCGAAACCATACATCTTTCATTGATATAATTAATTCTTTTTCTCTCTTTGTTTTTTCATTTCTCTTTAATGTTTTTAATCCATTTTTATAATGTTTTCTTAAAACGACTTTTCCTTCCCTTACCGTTAAAGGATAGTCACCTTCAAAATGTAACTGATGAAAAATTTTCACTACAGTTGGCAATGCTTCTTTCATTGGATGATTCGGATCATACATATGTAAAAGGTTTCCTATATGACTTGGTGCATCATTCAACACAATTTGTCCAGCATCCATTAATAACACACGATCCGCTATCGGAAACACCTCTTCTAGATCATGCTCAATCATTATAATTGTCGTCCCTAAATCACGATTAATTTTTTCCAACATATGAATAAATTCTGCCGAGGCTATAGGATCCAATTGGGATGTTGGTTCATCTAATAAAAGCACCTTAGGCTGCATCACCATGATACTTGCTAAATTTAATAGTTGTTTTTGACCACCTGACAATTGTTCTGTTTCTTTATGAAACCAATGATGGATACCAAAAAAGTTCGCCATTTCTCCAACACGTCTTCTAATTTCCGTTGACTCGACACCAATATTTTCTAGCCCAAAAGCCAATTCGTGCCATACTTTATCTGTCACAATTTGATGATCAGGATGTTGCATCACATACCCGATTTCAGATGCTTGTGTATGTCTATCTATATCTGATAAATTTCTTCCACAATAAAGAATCGTCCCCTCCAGATCCCCATGGGGTGTTAACTCCTGTTTTAAAAGTTTTAACAATGTCGTTTTTCCCGAACCAGATGCTCCAAAAACGGTAACAAATTCTCCCTCATCTACCGAAAAATATACATCATTTACAACTTTTTCGTTTGTATCTGGATAGGTGAAGTTGACATTTTCGATTGTAAAAATTTCCACTGTATATGCTCCTTCACTTCAAAAATAAATGGAAACATCGTTAACAAAAATATTGCTCCTTGTTGTTTCAACGTATATGCTGATACCGAAATAGAATCAAACTTTGGATAATAATAAAATTCAAATGAGCCTAATGTATATTCATAAATCGTCCAACAAAATAATAGAATCATCAAACATAATAAAAATATATCCCGTTTTTTTACTGTGAATATTGAGAAATTAGTTCTTCCAGCTAATCCATATCCACGAGCTTTCATTGCATCTGCTTGCAAAACAGCATTTTCTAAAGACCAAGTTAATATGCTATTAAACGTGCGGATACCGCTAAATATCTTATCTGTTATGCTTTCACTCGTATATAAACCTAATGTTTTTTGTGTTGCATTCACTTTTTTTATTTGTGATTTAAATAAAGGAATAAATTTCAATGCCATCGCCAAAACGAGTGATAATTTCGGCATTATTTTTCCAAATAAATAGACGAATTTATCTGAAGTCATGATTAAGCTATAGGCTTTACTCCAAAAAATAATGGATACCAACATCATTCCAATAACAACACCATATAAAATAGCCTCCATTGTAATCGGATGGTCATTGTAAAAAAATAAAATTGTTTCGCCTTTATGTACAAAAATTGGATTTGTAATGACAATGAATAAAAATACAATCGAATAAAACCCAATATCTTTCCAAAACTGTTTTGGTTTCGCTAACATAAAAAAGAAAGAAATACTCCCAATTAGTGATAATAATAAAATAATTGGATGCATCATAAACACTGTTACAAATACAATGAATACATAATATAAAAATAAAATTAATGGATGAAATGATGCAAAATTTCTCATTCATTTTCCCCTTCCTTTTCTATATCACGTCCTAAATCACAAGTGTAATGGAAAGTAATTTTATCACCATCTTCTAATACATATCTACTTACACCATAATCTGGAAAGGTACCATTTACTTCATATACCCAACCACTTAATGGTCCACAGGAAAATTCATATAAATGGTTGATACCTTGAATATAAACACTGTTATATACATTTTCATCCATTCCTTGATATTCCATTTGAATTTGATTATGTCTTACAGTTCGTAACAACACATCAAAAACTGTATCTTTCGGTCTCAACACATATTCTGTTTCTTCTAAAATAACGCCATCACTCGGCACATACTGTTCATTTCGAAGATTTTCTTTTAATTTATCCCAACTATCCAATGCTGCATCTGCCCGAATACTTATCGTGATTGTTTCGCTATCTTCAGTAATGTCATCAATATTCGTTAAATAGTATTCTTCTACCGATTGAATGTTCGTTCCTTTAAATAAAATAACTCCGATTAATATAATAAAAGCTATTAATATTAAATCTTTCCTCATGTTTTCGCCTCACTCAATCATTCATATAATGAGTTAACTTCTTTTCTCGCACACGTTTTTTTCTTCGATATATGAAAAGTACAATACTCAAGACAAAAATGGCTCCAAACACAACCGTCATAACCTTGTTGCGTTTCATCGTTTTAATTTTTGTTACTGCTTGATCAATGTCCTCAGAATTGACAATTTTCTTCTTATCATATTCATTTAACGCTTCATAACTTATTTGTATTTCATTTACTTTCTCTTCATCCTTTATTTGCAATTGTTCTATCGGATACAAAGTGTCAACAATAGATTGATTTAAATGATCGATTTTTTCTTGCAAATTATTAATCTTCACTTTAACTTCTTTTACCTTTTTAATTTCATTTTCATAGTTTTTTTCTGCTGCCTCTAATTTACGTAATAATGTTACAATATCAATAGCATACTCAGTTGAATCTATACTAGCTAATTCTTCTATGAATTGTAAATCTTCTTCAGTAATTTCATGGTTCATTGCATCCGATTCTGTGAAAATTGGTATAATTGTTCCCGCTCCATTATCATTTACACCAATATTTTCAACAATTGACTTAGCATCATTTTCAATTTGCAATGATTCCATTTTTTTTGCGAGTAAATTATAATTTGTAACATATACTCTTTCTTCTACCGGTATATCTTTGAACAGTTCAAACAATGATAAAATAGCTTCCTTATCATCATCTACTTCCATAATCATTTTATTTAATTCGTCTATTTTATTTTTCTCTTTATCATTTAATTCTGGACGGAAATCATATAACGAACGGTAACCATGTTCAAAACGATATAAGGCAACTAATGCATATAATGCTTGGTCTGTAGCCATAGTATTTGACTTTCCTGGTTGTGCAGATGGATTTTCCTCATCTAATTCATTAGAATGAACAAAACCGCCATCACTCATCTGGAAATTCATTAATGCATCGTACATCGTATGTCCGTTTTTAATAAAACGTTCGTCTGAAAATATATCAATGCCTAAGCTTGTTAGTGCTACAATTACTTGAACGATACTCTCTGTATTCTCCATTTCCATCGATTCGTAGGCGCCATTGGCTAATTGCATTTCTGACAATATATTCAATGCTTCATCTACCACTTCGCGAACCGTTCGCTCTACTTTCTTTCCGGTACTTTTACGTTCATATGTGAATGTTTCCTCACTATTGTAATATGGAGCAAGTGCAGTGATAGCCATTCCCGTCATATCTGGATCCGCTGTTTCTTCACTCAAAGAAAATCCGCCATCATTTAATTGTTGTTGCAAGATTTCTAATATAATATCTTCACGTGTTGTTTCTGCATCCTCCGGTATTTTGTATCTCATCGAGTCTAATGTAATCAGCGCCCATATCCACGCATTGATTCCTTGTTCACCTAAACTATTATCTTTTTCACGATTGTATGTTCCGTCTGCAATTAAATCGATTGGTTTATTATTTTTATCTAGTCCAATCCTTGTGGGATCACCACCCATCGCCAATATTGCAAGAGAGATCCGATGCCATTCCGTTGCCTTTGACTCACTTAATTTATGAGGTGATTCATATCTTTCTGACACGACACTATTAATAACAGCTAAATATGATTCATAATTATCTGGATAACCAATTCTCCCAAGACCGACAGGAAACCAATCCCCTGTCGTATCTCCAGCATTGTTTAATAGTTTGTTATCTAAAAGTGGCTCAGCTTCACTTATTTCAAGAGAATGCCGCTTCCATTGAAATATTTCTTCAATTGTATTAATATAATTTCGTTTTTCGTTCGCTTCTATTTTTTCATACAAAAAGAAACTTTGAAAAAATAGCATTGTAATAATTATTGCAATTACATATAAATTTCCTTTATTTTTCCATTTCATTGATTACCACTCTTTTCCGAAATCCATGCCTGGCATTCCACCACCGATATCTGCTCCTAAAGCGAGAGTATATCGAATGCGAATTACATCTCCTTCTTTAAAATAATAGTCCGCAAATCCAACATTTGGATATGTAGAGTTTACGCTATACATCCAACCTGAACCATTTGTAAAATCAAATTCTCCTAATGAATCTGAACTATGATCCTCTTCATCAAATCTGTCGGCAATATCCCTTACTAATTCAGCTAAATCTTCCGGAACTTTTGGCTTTGTATCATAAAGTCCAGGCATTGATAAATGTGATAAATAAAATCCATTTTCATGAGTCCCTGTATATTCGTAAGTAATACCATATTCTTCAAAAACACGATCGATTGTTTCTGAACCACGTTCATTTGCATATAATTCAACCTGTGTTGGAGGAATAAGATATCCTAAACCAATAGTTGTTGCTTCAAGACTTAATGTCACATGTCCTATTGGCTCACCTTCTCCAGCTATCTCACCTTGTACAGTCATATTCATTGTACCAATATTACCGTTCTGATCTTTTGCAGTTACTGTTATATTATTAGCTCCATCTTGCACATTCATTGTAAAAGATACATGAGCATCATTAACCCAGTTAGGAGAAATAGACTCACCATTATTAGATGCAGAAATAGAAACATCTTGTCCTGTCAATCTACTACCATCGTCATTTATCGCTTCTACATTAAATGTATGTACAGAATTTTTTAATGTTTGTCCATCTGCTAGATCATTTATACGTAATTTAATCGTTTGCTCAACATCTTCATCTTCTTTTCCACCATCAGGCTTTGTATATATAACTGTGTACGATGCTTTTGCAGTATTTCCATTATGAGATGCCTCGAAGTAGATTTTATTTTCTCCTTCATTTAATGTAACAGAGTAATTTCCTCCGCCATCATCATGTATCGTGTCACCGTTCAACGTTGCTTTTAAATCAATTTGATTTTCATCTGCTTTTGCAACTGCATAAAATGAATAAGTAGGATCTGCTACTGTTTCATTTTCTACATCTGTTTCGATGATTATTTCTTCCTCTTTCTTTTCAAATACAATTGAATAAGTAGACTTAGCTTTTTTTCCTCTAGCTTCAGCCAATAAAACAAACTCATTTTCTCCTTCTTGTAATACAACATTATATTGATTGTCTTCTGCTACATCTAACTCATTTCCGTTATGAGTAATATATAGTGGTATTGTCTCGTCACCTAACAAAGCCTCGGCATTAAAAGAGAAATTTTCATTTTGTACCACTTTTCCATCGTCTAAATTTGTTATAATAATAATTTCATCCGAAACAAAATAAACAGTATAAGTTTTTGTTACAGTAAATGTATTTTTATTTTTATCCTCATACGTTACTTTTACACCAATAATGTTTTCGTCTTCATCTAATGTTACTTTTCCATTGAATTTTTCAACGACTTTTCCATTTAATAAAACCTCTGTTTTTTTCACTTTATAATCATTTTCTTTATGAATTACGCGAAACTCATAATTACTTTCCGTGACAGTTTCTCCATCTTTAATTGTCGTTGTAAAATATTCATTTTCTTCACTATTGTCGTTTGTTTCACTATCTAAAGAAATATTCGGTGACTCTTTATCAACCCGGTTACCATCCGCATCTTTATATGCATTACTATCTTTACTTTTTTCGTTTGATTCTTCAGATGTTTCACCACTTTTTCGTTCTATCTGATCATTTAAATCCTCTGTTAATTCATCTTTATTTCCTTCTTCTTTTTCTTCATCTTTTTCTTCTGGTCCATCTTCCTGTTCTTTTTCTTCTTTCTCGTTATCATCCTTATCTTCTTCTGATTCGTTATCTTCTTGTTCATTTTCAAGTTCATCTAGAAGTTCCTTATACTCACCTTCTAAGGGAACTTTCGAACTGTCGATAGCTTCTCCAATTGGATTTTCAGGTAATGCGACCGGCTGGTCTTTCCAACTATAAATAATTGTAAAAATAAATAATAAAAGTAACGATACGATAGAAATCCTTTTCCACACTGTTTTATTTATCTTCATTTCATTCATCCTTTGCTCATTCATTCAATAAAAAGTAGGTATTCTTCCCACTCTTTATTCAATAAATGATTCAGTACAGATAAGTTTGAGACAAAACTAGTATTCATATGTTAATCTTGTCCCAAACAATATTTAACAGTTACACTCGATTTTCTTTCTACATGTGCAAGTAGAATATATCCTTACCCCAAAAATGAAAATCGCACAAATAAACATTATAAAAATTGTCATTTGGTATCAGCGTTATACTTATTCTTCGTTTTATCTATAGAACTTCTTCTATCTCTTATTTAATTAGAAAGAATAACGAATATAATGCAGCTACATATTAACTACTGTTTTTTCCCTTATCATTCAAGATGAGTAACTAACTCATAATCATTTAATAATTTTAAAATATACTTAATTAGTTATATTTTTTCTTCAATTATTCGGTATATAAAAGATTACATTTACCTTTCTATTTGCTCACAAAAACTCATGGGATTTAGGTGTCCTTGATTAATTTAATTTAGATTCCCACTATTTTCTATAACATTCACAGCATTTTCTAAATCAAGTAGAGCATCATCAATTTCAACTTGAGATGCATTTACTTTTTGCAATATCGTTAAACTATGATTATAGGCTTTTTCAATATCCTCATACTGTAAATATTCATCACGATGGAAAGTATTAATTTCTGCAATAGCTGATGTTAAAGCATCTTTATTTACTAATTCAAAGAAGTTATTGCCCCATCCACCACCAATATCAGAACCTAATGCAAGTGTGAACTGTGTTCTAATCACATCGCCATCTTTTAAATAATAATCTGCATATCCAACATTGGGAAATATATTATTAACCGAGTACATCCAACCCGATAGTGAATTAAAATCAAACTCTCCTAAGTAGTTTTCATCGTAATTATTTTCATTATAATTTCCTTCCAATGCCTCTTTTAATGCTTCAGGAATTTCAGGTTCTACTGTATAAATTTCATTTTCTGCTGCTGCAATAGCTGCTAAATAAAACGATTGATTGATAGTACCTGTAAAGTCATAGTCAAATCCATTACTTTCCAAAATTCTCACTAATAACTCTGAAGCACGTTCTCCTTTGATAAGATCAACTTTTATCGGTTCCACTATGTAACCTAGGCCAATTGTAAATGCATCCATCGAAAATATTATATTCCCAATAACATCTCCATCTTCTGCTTCCTCTTTCATAATGACATAATTCTTATTTATTTTCGTATTAGAATAGTTTACTTCAATATTAATATTATTCTTACCTATAACAAGGTCTGTTGTGTAACTTGTCTTTTCATCATCATTCCAATTAATCGGTATATTCTTCCCATTATTTGTCACGGAAATATAATCTATGTCAATTTTTTCATCATTAACGTCTCGAACCCAGACATCAAATGTAAGCTTATCTAATTTCGTTACTAAGTTATCCTCTATGTTTGTTTCTATAGATATAGTTTCATTGGTAATTTTCTCTTTTGGTACATCATTAGCGTATACTGGACCAATTTTAATTTGGAAAATGGAAACAATAAAAAGAATTACCATTAAATTCATTAAAATATGTTTTCTTTTATTCATTAAAGTAGCTCCTTTTTCATCTCATTTTTTCATAATATAAATATGTTTCCAGAAGTAGATCTACTTCTGGAAACATGTAACTACTATTTGCTCTGAACAATCCTTCTACTTACAAATAGAGCGATTCCTGTTACAAGTAAGATAAATCCAATAAATAATATTGTATACATTGTTGTCGCTGTGTTAGGTAAGTGCTCTTTATTGTCTTTTTCCACTTCATCTTCTTGTGCCTGCTCAGACTTCGATTCACTAGGTTCAATGACGGTAGGTGAAGCATCTTCTTTTATATCCTCATCCCCTGGATTCTCTTCAGTTTCAGATTTCTCAGGCTTTGTTTCTGGTTTACTCGGTTGTTTTCCACCTTGCTCAGAATTTGAAGTTTCTTTATCCTTTAAATCTTTAATTGACTGTTTTAATAAAGCTAGGGCTTCATTTACTTCTTCTTGTGTTGCTTGATCATTTTCTACAACTGTTTTAGCGTTGTTTAATGCCTCTTTAAACTTTTCTACAGTTTGCTTAGTCTTATTAGATAGATCAACTGATGATGCATCATTTACTGCATTTTGTAATTCTTCCTTTTGTACCATTTCTTCTGTCGGTTCTTCTTTTAATTGATCGATTTTTAATTGAAGATCTCTTAATGTAGCATCAACTTCATCTTGAGTTATCTCTTCATCTTCGAGTACAGTTTTCGCATGTTCTAACGCATCCTCAAATGAATTAACAGATTCTTCTGTTTTATTCGATAAATCAATGTTATCTGCTTCTGCAATCTTTTCTTGTAATTCATCTTTTAATGCTCTTTGCTTTAATTCAGAAATTGCGTTCAATAAAGCATTTGCCGCTTCATCGACTTCCTCCTGAGTTGCATTCTGATTTTCTAATGCTGCTTTTGCTTCAGTTAATGCATTCTCAAAGTTCATAACACTTGAAGGAGTTTTGTCATCAAGGTTTATTTCTTCTGCTCGTTCAATCTCTCTTTCCAACTTCTCTTTATTAATTTCTTCTTGTTCTTCTTGTACACTTTCAATTTTCTCTTGAACATCTTCTACAATCATATCAACTTCATCTTGCGTAATAGATTCATCTTCAATAATGCTATTTAATTGTTCTAATGTTTCGGTAATGATTTCTTGTTGCTCTACTGTAAATAATTCTTCCTTATATCCACTTAATCGAGCTTCTTCAAAGATGGCATGAGAAATAACTACTTCTTCTGTCTCTGTTTCATCCCTATATTCAATTTTACCCAATGCAACTTCCAATTGATTAATCATTTCCTTTAGATTATCAATTGTCGCATTCGATGAATCTAATGTTGATATCGTTCTTACACTTCTAAATTCTTTTATGTTTAGTTCGCGTAAAACCATTTCCGCTTGTCCAAACAAACTTCCTAATGATCTAGCAGAGTCGTTGGTAATTGTCTTTAAATTTGTTTGTAATATTTCATTCATTTTTGTTTCTAATTCAACTTTTAAATTATCTACTACTACTTCTTCTTCTAATTGAACGATTCTTGTCTCTAATGATTCTAATTTTGAAACATTAGAAACATATAATTTTGCATTTTCAGATAAACTATCAAATTTTAAACGTGCCTGTTCAATAGCTTCTTTATGGTCTAATGTTACATCAATAGTGGCAGGTAAATTTCCGATCATTTCTTGTACTTCTAATCCTGCTATTTCATCTTCATTTACCGCTTCTGTCCACTTCGCATAAAATGTTTTATCTTCCGTAGAACCTTTAGTAATTTGAGTTACTTTTTCTCCTTCAAATGATGCATTAGTAAACCATCCTTCAAATGTATAACCCTCTTTTAAAATATCTTCTTCTTTTGGTAAAATTACATCATCATCAATTGTATAATCTGTTACAATTTCATCTGATATAAATGAAGCATCATTTAACTCATACGTGATAGAATAAACTTCATTTTCATATTGAGCGTGTAATGTCACATCTTTTTCAGGAACAACTAATAATTCCCCAGCTTCATAAATAGTACCTGAACCATCTTGTTTACTGTTCCACTCAGTAAAAGATTTTCCTTTTACATCTTGTCCTTCTGGAATTTCTACTAATCCATAACGTTTCCCGCTTTCTATTGAACTATTTCCTTCTTCCTCAAACGTTACAGTTTGCTCTTTTGCCACCAACATATCTTTATATTCGCCATTTACCATGTCAGACATGTCATATAAATCATTTTTTCCTTTAACAAAACGTTCATAAGCGATTAATCCATAAATCGATTGGTCTGTAGCCATTCCGTTAACACCGTAGCCAGAACCTCCACCACCATCATTTCCGGATGTTACATGTCTAAATCCACCTGAAATATTGTATATCGTCTCTTCTGTATTATCTCTATATGATTCTTTTTCTGGTGTAGTTCCTGGCGCCCAAAATGTTAGTAATTTATCAACCATATTATTCGTAGTAACACCGTCATGTTTACCGCCATCAGTAACAAAATTTACTTGTTTTCCAAGATACGGTAAATCTACTGTTGAAATAGGATCCATTCCTAAAGCAGTTAATGCTACAACTACTTGCACAGTACTCTCTACGTTGACATTACCAAAAGCAGCAAATCCACCATTATCTAACTGCATATCACCTAATACAACAATTGCCCGTTCTACCGCTTTAGCAAATTCTTCAAACTTATAAGTAGAATCAGTTTGCTCAAATAATGCCTTATCCTTGTAGTATGGAGCTAATGATTGTAATGCCATTCCAGTAATATCTGCATCAGGTTGTTTCCCCATTAATGCCCATCCACCGATTGTTCCATCAGATTGTTCTATTTCTCTATCTAAAATGTAATCGATCATTTTACCAATCGTGTTTACATTTTCATTTGTTGTATCTTCATAAAGTTCATAAGGTCCTGTGTTTAAAGCGATAATTTCCCAAATTGGACCATTAATTCCTTGTCTGTATGAGAATGGATATGATTCAGATAATTTTTCTATATAGTCATAACCAGCTACATTTGTAATATCATAACCGAGAGCACTTAGTGCTAAAATAGACCTTGACCATTCTGTGGATTTATTACGGTCCAGGTTGCCACTCTTTCTTTCTACATACTCCTCTACTCGATTTATGTATCCATCGAAATATTCCTGTGTTAATTCATCATTGTAATAGTAACCGCCATCTAGTCCTCTTAGTAAACCCATTACTGTCCATTCACCATTTGATGTTCCGAAAATAGGAGCATCTACAACATTATAATTATATAAGTTTGCATGGTTAATATAGAAGCCGACCTCCGGCTTTTCATCTTCCCAAAATCGCACATCTAAATGTAAGTAATCATTATTCGGATCATAAATCCCTTGATTTACAACATCTACTAACGTTTTTTCTTCGTCTTTTTCACTCGCTGAACTTAGTTGTGGAAACGAAGATACTACAAGTAAAAGCGCTGCCAAAATTGCAAAAAACTTTTTAAACAACTGTTTTCCCATTATACCTTGTCCTTCCTTTATAATTTCCCACACAAAATAACCTTGAACAATCCGGTCCTGTTCAAGGTTATAGCATGAATATTTATCATAAATACACGTATGTATACATACATAGGTATAATATATATGAATGAATATTTCCCCTTAGTCCCGGAAGGTTCGAAATAATACTCATCTTGACAAGTCTCCTGACTTAGGATCATTGCAATTGTCTTTTCCTTCCCGGAAATTTATCCAGTGGATTCAAAAGATTGCTCCCCATAACAGTGGCCGGACCGTTCAGGATTTTCACCTGATTCCTTATTAAGTTGCATATGCAACATCAAAATGATATATGAAGTTTTTTATGTAGGTATAATCAATACCCATCTTATATCATAGTACAACTTTTCTGAATTTAAAAGCATCTTTATAACTATGTAGAGGAAGTAAATGTCAAAAGAACATAAAAAAGTGTGAAAAAGGAATATCCTTCTTCACACCATTTTTCTATATTATCGCAAAAATGTAGTTGGATTTGTAATGTTGCCATTATTATGTACTTCAAAATGTAAGTGAATACCAGTCGAATCACCTGTCGTACCCATGACACCAATTTGTTCTCCACGCTTTACTTTTTGACCTGATTTCACAGTAATTTTCGACATATGTGCATACAATGTTTTTAAACCATTACCATGATCTACAATTACCATGTTTCCATAACCACCAGAATTCATCCCAGCTGATTCTACTGTACCAGCTTCGGCTGCATAAATTGGAGGTGATGTACTTCGATCTGTTCGAGCAATATCAATACCTTTATGCATTGCACCCCAACGCTCTCCAACGTGACTGGAAATGTATCCACCATCAGTCGGCCAACCCAAAGTTGAGTTACTATTAGCAGTATCAACAGAAAAAGATGTCCCTATATTTTCAGCTTCTTTTTCTGCCTCTAGTAATGCCAATTCTTTATCTTCTAATTTTAATTTTTTCGTTTTAGCTTTAAACTTCGCTTCTTTTTTCTTTATTTTTTCCTTCTTTTCCTCCGTTAACTCTTTTTGCATTTCTGTATTTTGCTTAATTTGTTTTAACTCTTGTTCTAAATCTTCCAGTTGTGCAAGCTTTTTCTCAACTTTTGCTTTATCTTTTTCTAAGTCTTCAATTAAACTTGCATCTGACTCAGCAATCGTATTAACTGCACTTGCTCGACTAATAAAATCATTAAAATCTTCTGCACCAAATAAGATTTCGATATATTGAATGTCGCCACCATTTGATTGGATCGATTTTGCACGTTCTTTTAAAATGTCAAAACGTTTTTCGATTTCCTCTTCTAATTTTTCAATTTCCTCTTCTACTTTCTTTATCTCTTTTTTTGTTTCTTTCATTGCCTTTTCATTTTGTTTCAATGTTTCTTTATACTCTTTGATCTCTATATTAAGTTCCTTTATTTCTTTCACTAATTTTTTGATTTCTTTATTCGCTTTCTTTAAGTCTTTCTTTATATTCTCTCTATCTTTTTGAATATCTTCTATCTTTTCAGCTGCAATGTCATTTGTTGGATATAATACAGTTCCAGCAAATAAAATTGCTACCGCTAAAAATAACTTTATATACTTCAATGCATCTTACTCCCTTCCTCTTTTTGTCCCCAAAGCATATTATAACAATCTAACATTTCATACGAATGTGATTCTCATTACAGTTTATTATCAAATTTCAAACAAAAAATAAGCACATATTACTATTTTAGTAACTTATGCTTATGTGACTATACAATTATTTCAAATTATGTAATAACTGTTACATTGCACGAAGTACAAATAGGCTCCTACAAATAATATGTAATTTCGGCTTGTCCAAGGCAATCAACCTACTAGTGACAAAAAGTTACATACAAATGATGCTCATACTCCATTTTATGTATATACAAACAAAATAAAACTAGCATGAAATAGAGTCGTCATCCATCTATTTCATACTAGCTTTTCATTATAATATTTAATTATTTAACTCTTCTTACGTGACCGCTGAATACGCCACTCCAGTAAGAGTTGTTCATGCTTACGATTTCTACCCCTCTACCAGACTGTGATCCGATGAACTGTCCTCCACCTAAGTAAATTCCAACATGTCCATCTGTTTTGTACGTATCAAAGAATACTAAATCTCCAGGTTTTGCGTTGCTATAATCTACTTTTGAACCAACACTTCTCATACCTGCTGTACTTCTCGGTAAAGAAATTCCTTCTTGCTCATATGCCCAAGATACGAAACCAGAACAGTCAAATTGTCCAGCTGATGGATTTTTCGCTCCAAATACATAAGATGAACGACCGATAAACTGTTTTCCAGCTGAGATTGCTGATCCACCTGCTCCAGTATATGCTGGTGCCTTAGCTTTCTTTTCCTTTTTAGGAGTATCAGATGAAGTGCTTGTAGCTGCTTCACTATTATTTGATCCATTAGAATTCGATGTACTTACTGTAGAAGCATTCGATTCATTTGTTGATGTTTCAACTACTTCTTCTGCTGGTGCAGCTAATTCTGCTAATACACGTGCCTCTAACTCTTTTAACTCTGAACTTTCAGATGTTAATTTAGATTTTTCTGTTTCATACTTATCTTTTTCTGTTTTTAATTGTGCAACCTTTTTATTCTCTTCTTCTTTCTGTTCTTCCATTGTAGAAGCGATTCCTTCAAGTTCTACTTTTAAGTCGTTTTGTTCGTCAATTTTTTCTTCTACTTTTTCTTTATCTTTCTCGTTTGCTTCAATTAACTCAATATCTGAATTTGTAATTGTTGTTACAGCATCTACACGGCTTAAAAACTCAATTGGATCTTTAGAACCTAATAACACTTCCATAAACTGAACGTTTCCACCATTCGCTTGATATGATGCTAAACGCTCTTTTAAAATTTCGTTACGTTCTTCAATTCTATCATTGATTGTATCTACTTCACTGTTTAATGTATTAATTGCTTCTTTAACTTTCTTCTGTTCTTTTTCGTTTGCTTTAATAGCTGTTTCAATTCTAGCAACTTCTTCATTAATACCCTTCATTTTGTTTAATGTTTCTGCTAGTTTTTTCTCTGTTTTAGAAAGTTTTGAATCAACTTTATCTTGTTTTTGATTAATCTCATCTAAAGAAGGTTCAGCACCAACTGCATCACTTCCTATAATTACCCCACCTAATGATACAACTGCTACTGTACTTAAAGTTAATAAAGTTTTCTTCAACTTAAAATTCCCCGCTTCCCTAAAATTAGTATTATATGTAAATTTTCTCTTTATTTTCTCACTCAACTGTTTACAAGTATAACATTTTAAAATGACAACAATATTGTAGTAATATTACAATTATGTTTCAAATCTTGTCTTTTTTTGAAAAATGCTAAACAATTTATAAAAAAATGATATATATTCACAATTGTTTAGTTTACATGATTTTTGTTATATTACAAGAAAAAACAAAAAACTATCTTAAGCAACCGCCTAAGATAGTTTTGTATCCTGTTTATTAAAACTGCTCTGCTTCTGTTGATCCAGCTAAAGCAACTGTTGATGATTCACCGCTCGCAATTACTTGTGCTACTTCATCAAAGTAACCTGTTCCAACTTCACGCTGGTGACGTGTTGCAGTGTACCCTTTTTCTTCCGCAGCAAATTCTGGACTTTGTACTAGACGTGAGTATGCTCCCATACCTTTATCTTTGTACTGTTCTGCTAATTCGAACATGCTGTAGTTTAACGTGTGGAATCCAGCTAATGTTACGAACTGGTATTTATAACCCATTTTCGCAATTTCTTTCTGGAAGTTATCCATTTCCTCTTCAGACATATGGATTGACCAGTTAAACGATGGAGAACAATTATAAGCAAGTAATTGATCCGGATATTCTGCATGGATTGCTTCTGCAAAACGACGTGCCTCATCTAAATCTGGTTCAGCTGTTTCACACCAGATTAAATCAGCATATGGTGCGTACGCAAGTCCACGAGCAATCGCTTGATCTAAGCCAGCTTTCGTACGGTAAAACCCTTCAACTGTTCTTTCACCAGTTAAGAATTGGTGATCATACTCGTCTACATCACTTGTAATTAAATCAGCAGCGTTCGCATCTGTACGAGCCATGATTACAGTTGGTGTTCCCATTACGTCAGCAGCAAAACGTGCTGAGATTAAGTTCTTGATTGCTGTTTGTGTAGGAATTAAAACTTTTCCACCTAAGTGTCCACATTTCTTCTCTGAAGCTAATTGGTCTTCAAAGTGTACCCCAGAAGCTCCAGCTTCAATCATTGATTTCATTAATTCGAAAACGTTTAAATGTCCACCAAATCCTGCTTCCGCATCTGCAACGATTGGAGCAAAGTAATCATTTGTTACATTTCCTTCAGAATACTCAACTTGGTCTGCACGTTGTAATGCGTTATTAATACGACGTACAACTTGTGGTACACTGTTTACTGGATATAAACTTTGGTCTGGGTACATTTCACCAGCTTGGTTTGCATCTGCCGCTACTTGCCACCCACTTAAGTAAATAGCTTTTAATCCAGCTTTAACTTGTTGTACTGCCTGGTTTCCTGTTAAAGCTCCTAATGAGTTAACGTAATCCTCTGTATTAATTAGATCCCATAATTTTTTAGAACCACGCTCAGCTAATGTATGCTGAATATCTAATGATCCTCTTAATCGAATAACATCCTCTGCACTATATGGACGCTTAATTCCTTTCCAACGTGGATTCGTATCCCAATCTTTTTGTAATTGCTCTGCTCTCTCTTTGTACATGTTCTTTTTCCTCCTTGAATTTACCTTCTATAATCTTTTTTTGTTATATGAAAAGTTTCATAGATTTTCTATAAAACTATGTTACTAACGACTTTGTTATACTACACTACAAACATTTACTCTGATACTTTTGATAGGCAATAATCACACTCTAGTGTAAGACTAGCTTCTACGACTCTTGTTCCACACTCTGGGCAAGCGATTTTTTCAATTTTTTTCATTGTTATTGCACCTCCATTTGTATAACAGATCATCTTTGTTTGTATCTGTTATAATACAGTATAGTACATATTAAAATAAATGCAAGGGTTTTTATAAAAGTTTTTAGAATTTTTTTATTTATAGTATAAACAAACCTCCAAATGTGTTGATATTTAAGTATTTTTAGTCAATTATATTTTTTATTTATTTATATAATCTGTTGTTGAACAGGGCTTAGTTAATGTTAATTTTCCCCATATTTTCCATTCTATTCGTCTGTTTTATTCATAAACCCTTCATCTTGATATAGAACAGACTGTTATATAAGCAGTATTTTGTTATGAATTCAACTCTATAAACCAAAAAAAGGAACCTGGATTTAACCAGATTCCTCTTTCTATTAAGCGTGTGTAACGCCAATTTTTTCTTTAAATTCGATACGACGACGCTGTAAAATCGGCTCCGTGTATCCATTCGGTTGTTTCGTTCCTTCAAAACATAAATCACATGCTGCTTGGAATGCAATAGATTCATCAAAATTCGGTGCCATATTGCGGTATAATCCATCGCCAGCATTTTGTTCATCTACTACAGCCGCCATTCTTTGTAACGTTTCTAACACTTGTTCTTTCGTTGTGATTCCGTGGTGCAACCAGTTTGCTACCATTTGACTTGATATACGTAATGTTGCACGGTCTTCCATTAAGCCAACATCATTAATATCAGGTACCTTTGAACAGCCAACACCTTGTTCTACCCAACGAACAACATACCCTAACATCGTCTGAATATTATTGTCTAATTCAGATTGAATTTCTTCTGGTGTCCATGTTGGATTTGCTTCAACAGGAATTTGTAAAATTTCATCATTATAGTTTCCTGATGTCCCAGCATGTAACAAATTATCTTGAACATCTTTTACATTTACTTCATGATAGTGAAGTGCGTGCAATGTTGCTGCCGTTGGAGAAGGAACCCAAGCAGTGTTTGCTCCCGCTTTTACGTGCCCAATTTTCTGATCTAACATATCGTTCATCATATCAGGCATTGCCCACATACCTTTACCAATTTGTGCATTGTTTTGGAACCCTGCAGCTAAACCTACTTGTACGTTATTTTTCTCATACGAGCTTAACCAAGTAGCATTTTTCATATCTTGTTTACGTAACATCGGACCGATTTCCATAGATGTATGGATTTCATCCCCCGTACGATCTAAAAATCCTGTATTGATAAAAATTGCACGTTCTTTTACTGCATGGATACAGTTCTTTAAATTTAAACTCGTGCGACGTTCTTCATCCATTACTCCAACTTTTAATGTATTACGTTCTACTTGAATTGCGTCTTCAATGCGTGCAAATAAATCATTTGTAAATGCAACCTCTTCAGAACCATGCATTTTCGGTTTTACAATATATACGGAACCTTTTTTCGAGTTTGTATATTTTGCATTTCCAATTAATTCATGTTTTGCGATTAAACTTGTAATAATTCCATCTAAAATTCCTTCATAACAAACTGTACCATCCTCATTTAGTACAGCATCGTTCTCCATTAAGTGTCCTACATTACGAACGAGCATCAATACACGTCCAGGTAGCACAACATCATCGCCATTAGCTCCTGTATACACACGGTCTTCATTGAATGTACGTGTAACCGTTTTATCTCCACGTTGGAATGTAGCTGTTAAATCTCCACGAATTAACCCTAACCAATTTCGGTATACATCGATTTTATCTTCTGCATCAACAGCTGTTACGGAGTCTTCACAGTCCATAATGCTCGTTAATGCTGATTCTAATACAACATCTTTCACATTCGCTTTATCTGTTTTCCCAACAGGGTGTGTACCATCGATTTGAATATCGATATGTAATCCATTATTTTGTAATAAAATTGACGATGGCTCCGAAGCATCCCCTTGATACCCAATGAATTGCGTTTGATCTTGTAATGTTGTTGTGTCACCGTTTTCTAATGTTACTTTTAAAGTTCCATTTTCCACTTCATACTTCGTCGCAGCTTTATGACAACCTGATGCCAGTGGTGTATTTTCATTTAAAAATTCTCTACTTCTTTCAATAACCTTATCTCCACGAACTGGATTATATCCAGCTGTTTTCTCCGCACCATTTTCCTCACTTATAATATCTGTTCCATATAATGCATCATACAAAGAACCCCAGCGGGCATTCGCTGCGTTAATCGCATAACGTGGATTGTTAATCGGAACTACTAATTGAGGTCCAGCCATTGTCGCAATTTCATCATCGACATTTTCTACGTTAATATTAAAGTCGTCAACGTCTTTTTCTAAGTATCCAATTTCTTCTAAAAATGTTTTATATGCACTTGCATCAAATTCTTTATTTTCTTTATGCCAAGCATCAATTTGATCTTGTAATTGTTGACGATTTTCTAATAGTTCTCTGTTTCTCGGAGTGAAATCAACGAAAATTTGCTCGAAGTCTTGCCAAAACTGTTCTACATCAAGACCTGTACCTGGTAATGCTTCTCTGTTTACAAAATTATACAAATCCTCTGCTACCTTAATCTTCCCTACTGCTACATAATCAATCATTTCTCTTTCCTCCTGTCATAGTATAGAAACAATTATTTGAATCTATTATATAACAGATTAACTCGGAAATACAATAGGAAAAAGCATTTTTATCCATTATTTTAAAATTACACTTTAAAAACATCGACAATTCAACATTTAACAAAGCTATATATAATTTTCTTTTATTCCATCTGTTACATAACTGTTATAATTTGGAATTTTACTTCGTTTTTAAGACTAAAGAATCTTTATACGTTATTTTTACGGTTTGATGTTTTCCTTCATCCACCTGCTCATTTAATACTTTATAAATATCATGATCCGCTTTTATTTTCTTTTTCTATTTTTTCAAATTCCCCTTCAAATCCAAGCCTCTTTTTAAAACTTCTTCATATATTTTCCTGTTTTTGATTGAAATGGGTAATATCCTTCCATTACTTCTGTAGTGGATTGTAAAAATTCCCGAGTAAATTCATATGTAAAAGCTTCTACATTAGATAGTTTCTTCCGCTTTTATGAATGATTTCTCTTTTGTGTAGTAAATAATTAATCAAAAAATACAAAGAAAAATCAAGTGTCTTCTGATAAGATAAAGATATCAATCAAAGCAAGTGCTTTTCTATGTCGTATGAAGAACTAATTGTCGTCCACGTAACAATAAGAAAATACTACGTTTGAGCTCCAATCAGTGCCCACGGTTGCTTCTGTCAGCACGATAAAATCAGGCAAACTGAAAATTTCCTTCTATAACGGTGTAGATAAACATACCATTCAAAATAAAATATGATTTACGGATATATGACTTATTTTCGCAATTGGGAGCACTTTTTTCCATGAACTTGCAATTATATCAAGTAATTCCGCAAGTGGAAGCACTTTTTTCCATGAACTTGCGAATATATCAAGTAATTCCGCAAGTGGAAGCACCTTTTTCCATGAACTTGCGAATATATCAAGTAATTCCGCAGGTGGAAGCACTTTTTTCCATGAACTTGCGAATATATCAAGTAATTCCGCAAGTGGGAGCACTTTTTTCCATGAACTTGCGAATATATCAAGTAATTCCGCAGGTGGAAGCACTTTTTTCCATGAACTTGCGAATATATAACTTAAATAAAAAAATAACGCCAAAACCCTTCTGATAAAAGGATTTTGGCGTCTTCTATAACTCCATTTTATTACAGTATGGAGGCGGCGAGAGTCGAACTCGCGTCCAAAAGTAATGACACTTAAGCGTCTACACGTGTAGTTAGTATATTTAAGATTCGCTTGTTATTATGCCTACTAACAGGCGTCCTAACAGCTAGTCTGATTGGTTTCAACGCCCTACCCGCAGACGGAGGGTGAACGTTTATCCCGCTGAATTTGAGACTCCGGATCGTTACACGGGAGATAACGTCTAGAGTCCTTTAGGTGCAATTAAGCAGCTAAAGCGAAATTTTCTTCTTTGCCAGTTAAAGGCTTGTAACGTTGACGAGTCGTAACCTCGACGCGCAGCTTAAGCTCAACCTACCCCTGTCGAATCCAAAACGCCCCCGATAAAAGGGTATCGCTTCGGTAAGTGTTGAAGCTCACTACACTTATTGTGTACTCCTTATTATAGCATAATACATTAATTTTGCAATGAACTGCAAACGACCAATTACTGGTATCGTTCTTTTATTGCTCGATCAATATCACGTTTCATCTGTTTCTGTTTCATATCTTCACGTTTGTCATATTGTTTCTTACCACGCCCAAGTCCAATTAATAGTTTTGCAAAACCATTTTTTATATACAATTTTAACGGCACAATTGCATATCCTTTTTGCTGGACGAGACCGAATAATTTATCGATTTCACTACGATGCAATAGTAATTTACGTGATCTTGTTGGATCATGGTTAAATCGATTTCCTTGCTCATATGTTGCCACATTCATATTAATAATAAATGCTTCCCCATTCATAATACGAATATGAGCATCATTTAAACTCACACGCCCTGCACGAATCGATTTAATTTCTGTTCCTTGTAAAACAATTCCCGCTTCATATGTTTCTTCGATAAAATAATCATGGCCAGCTTTTCTATTTTGTGCAAGTGGTTTATCATGCTGTTTTGCCATTTTATTTCCCCCTATCAACTTTTACACTAATAAAAAGTCTACTGCATGTTCATCCATATTTACATCAGACACTTTTATTTCTACTTCTTGACCGATTTTATACACTTTTTTCGTCATTTCTCCGATCAGTGCATGATGTCGATCAGAATAATGATAGTAGTCATCAGTCATATAACTAACATGGACAAGTCCTTCTACAGTATTTTCTAACTCAACAAATAATCCAAAACTTGTTACCGAACTAATAATACCTGTAAATTGTTCGCCAATTTTGTCTAACATATATTCCGCCTTCTTCAAATCGTCCACATCGCGTTCTGTTTCCACTGCCACACGTTCCATTGCTGAAGTGTGTTTAGCAATATCTGGTAAACTTTCTTTCCATTTCTTAATTGTGTCATGGTCCATTTTACCTTGGATAAGATATGCACGGATTAATCGATGAACAATTAAATCTGGGTAACGTCTAATCGGTGATGTAAAATGTGTATAAAAGTCCGTCGATAAACCAAAGTGTCCGATACTATGTGGATCATACTTCGCTTGTTTCATCGATCGTAACATTAATTTTGAAATAACGAGTTCTTCCGGCTCACCTTCCACGCGATCTAACACTTTTTGTAATTCTAATGGGTGAATTTCATTTGCAGTTCCTTTTACAACATAACCTAAACCACCTAAAAACTCGAAGAAATGCTCTAATTTCCCTTCATCTGGTTGCTCATGAATTCGATGGATAAATGGTACGTCTAACCAATGGAAATGTTCTGCAACAGTTTCGTTTGCACATAACATAAATTCCTCAATTAAACGTTCCCCAACTGATCGTTCTCGAATAACGACATCTACTGCTGTACCTTCTTCATCAACGAGTACTTTCGCTTCTTTAAAATCAAAATCGATAGCTCCACGCTTTTTACGTTTATAAAATAAAATTTCCGCCAACGTTTGCATCGTTTCAAAATGTGGCACGAGCGGAGCAAACTCTTCGATGATTGCTTCATCTTCATCGACTAAAATTTTATTGACATTTTCATACGTCATTCGTTCTGTCGTGTTAATAACCGCTTCAAAAATTTCATGTGTAATGACTGTACCTTTGCCATCTATTTCCATTTCACATGCTAAAACGAGACGATCTTGTCCCCTATTTAAAGAGCAAATTCCATTAGACAACCGATGTGGAATCATCGGAATCACTCGGTCTACTAGATAAACACTCGTTCCTCGTTCACTTGCTTCTTTATCAAGTGCAGTATATTCTTCTACATAATAAGACACATCAGCAATATAAACTCCTAGTTTAAAATTACCGTTATCTAACTGTTCGACACTAATTGCATCGTCTAAATCTTTCGCATCTGCTCCATCTATCGTCACAATTTCTTTATGTCGTAAGTCGCGACGTCCTTCTAAATCACTTTCTAACACTTTATCTGGAATTGCGGCAACTTGGTCTAACACTTTATCAGGGAAATCAATTTTTAAGCCATGTTTATGGATAATCGATAAAATATCAATTCCTGGATCATTTTTATGGCCGAGTATTTCTACAACTTCCCCCTCCGCACTTTTTCTTCCTTCAGGATACTTCGTAATTTCAACAATTACCTTATGCCCTGTCACTGCACCTAATGTATCATTTTTTGAAATGAAAATATCGTTTAAAATTCGTGTATCATCTGGAATGACAAAACCAAAGGAATGACCGTCTTCAAATGTCCCGACAACCTTCGTCGCTGCCCGTTCTAATATACGAATCACGACTCCTTCTGCACGAGATTCTTTATTGCTTTTTTTCTCGATACGTACAATGACCTTATCTTGATGCATAGCAGAATTTAAATCAGATGCATGAATATAAACATCTTTTTCATTTTCATCGTCAGGAATTAAAAAAGCGAATCCTTTTCGATTCATTTCAATTTTCCCGGCAATTAAATTCATCTTCGCCGGTAAACCGAAACGATTTTTTCGTGTACGAATAAGCGAACCTTCTAGTTCTAATTCGTTTAATGTTTTCACTAATGTTTTAAAATCTTCTACATCTTGCATACTGAAAATTTCTTCTAATTCTTGGACTGATAATGGTTTTGTTCCACTTTCCTTAAAATATTGTAAAATTTCTTCTTTTAGTTGTCCGTCCATTTCTTCACCTCATTTAAATTGGAAACAATCCTACTTCTATTGTTCCCAATTTAAGCTCTCTAAAAACGTGTAAATATCTTCATGTAATTGCTCTTTCTCTTTGTCCATCGTAATGACATGTCCCGATTCTTCGTACCATTTAATCTGTTTTTGATCTGTTTCCACTGTATCATAAATATAATTTGCACTTTTTGGGTTAATCATTTCGTCTTTTCTCGCTTGGACGACCATTGTTGGCGTATAAATTAAGTCGACGATGCCATGTACTTCTTTTACAAAATCTTTAATACGTGTAAACATTGGTTCTGACTGGTCCATCATATCTTTCACTTCAGCTGCAATCGTTTCACGGTTCTTTTTTTCAAATTGTTTATACTGCTTAGCAAACATTCGAAAACCATCTGTTAATTGATGTTCATTATCAAAAAACATTGGAGAACACATCGTAATAAGACCAGTTACTTTGTACTCTGTCGCTAATTTAATCCCAAGTACTCCACCCATCGATAATCCTGCAACAGCTATTTCTTCATACCCTAAACTTCGTAAATGTTCATATGCATTTTGAATATCTTCCCACCATTGTGCTGGCGTTGCTTCTAATAAATTTTCCGGTTCAACACCATGTCCACGATAAATTGGTGCGTGACATGTATACCCCTGCTTTTGTAAATAACGCCCTAACATACGAACATCGGCTGAATTTCCAGTAAATCCGTGTAATAATAATACTGCTCTATTTCCTGCTTCGAATGTAAATGGTGCTGGTGCTTTAATTTTCACGTTAAATGAAATCTCCTTTCAACATTGCCAATAAAGATAAAAACCCTTATCACATCGATGTAATAAGGGAGTTTTTTATATAACATATGCGCTAATAAATGCTAAAACGAAAAACAATACCGCTGTAATGACTGTTCCTCTATGTAATACTAAATCAATTCCACGTGCTTTTTGTTTTCCGAATAATTGCTCTGCTCCACCTGAAATCGCGCCTGATAATCCTGCGCTTGTTCCAGATTGTAACACGATAAAAACAATCATAATAATTGCATCGATTAGTAAAATTATGTTGATTACTGTTGCCAACTTGAACATCCTCTCTTTTACGTCCAAATATATCTAAGTTAACTTTAGCATAGAGTCAGACTGTTTAGCAAGTTTTATTTCATCTCCATCCGTTTAGTGATCATTTTTTGCAATCGATTCCGCGACTGTTTTTCCTGTAAATAAACATCCCCCTAAAAATGTCCCCTCTAAAGAGCGATATCCATGTAATCCACCACCACCAAAACCTGCTACTTCTCCCGCCGCATAGACGTTATCAAAAGGAACTCCATTTTTTTGGAGCACTTTTCCTTCTATATCTGTTTGCAATCCACCTAATGTTTTCCGACTTAAAATATTTAGCTTTACCGCTATAAGAGGACCATGTTTTTGGTCAAGTAAGCGGTGTGGTTTTGCCGTTCGGATTAACTTATCCCCAATATAATGACGTGCACCGTGCATTGCAACAATTTGTAAGTCTTTCGTAAAATTGTTCATTAATGCTCGGTCTCTTGCTTCTACTTGTGCGCGCACCTTTTGTATGGATAGTTTTTTATGTCCAATTAGTTTATTCATGCTAATAACTAAGTTTTCTATAGAATCTGCAACAATGAAGTCTTCCCCATAATCAATAAAATTTTGAACCGGTGTTGGTGGGCCTGGCAATATTCGTTGCAACACTTTCGCAATGCTCTTTCCAGTTAAATCAGGATTTTGTTCACTACCAGATAAAGCAAATTCCTTTTCAATAATATCTTTCGTTAAAATAAACCATGAATAATCATACCCTGTATCCATAATAGCTTTTAATGTTCCAAGTGTGTCAAATCCCGGAAAATTTGGCGCTTTAAAACGATTCCCTTCTGCATCCAACCATAAAGAAGATGGTCCTGGAAGGATTCGGATGCCATGATTTTCCCAGATTGGTGCCCAGTTTCTAATCCCTTCCGTATAATGCCACATACGATCTCGGTTTACAATTTTCCCACCAGCTTGCTCCGTGATAGAAAGCATTCGGCCATCGACATGTTTTGGTACTCCTGATATCATATTTTTAGGGGCATTACCTAATGATTGCGGCCAATTTTTTCGAATCGCTTCGAAATTCGCTCCAATTCCACCACTAGCAATTACAATAGCTGCTGCTTCATATGAAAATTCACCAATCGTTTTACGTGTCGTTTCCCTCCCTCTTTCAGCATGATCGTTTTCTAAAACGGACCCTTGTACTGTTGTAATTTTATGTTCCCTTTCAATGAGCTGATCAACTTGGTGCCTTGGTTTATATGTAACGAGATTTTCATCCATCTGTTTATGTAAAAGAGATACGAAAGGTTGGACAAGTCCTGGGCCTGTTCCCCAAGTAATATGAAATCTTGGTACAGAGTTTCCGTGTCCTTCAGCTAAATAGCCACCTCGCTCAGCCCACCCAACGACAGGAAAAAAGCGAACTCCTTTTTCATGAAGCCATGATCGTTTTTCCTCTTTTGCAAAATGCACATAGCGTTTCGCCCATTTAAATCCATATTTGTCCTCTGTTTCTAAGCGATCATAACCCGCCGTGCCGAGCCAATCTTGCCACGCTAGTTCATGTGAATCTTTTATCCCCATACGACGTTGTTCAGGAGAATCGACTAAAAAAAGTCCACCGAAAGACCACCAAGCTTGACCTCCTAATGATTGGGGGCCTTCTTGATCTAGTAGTAATACTTTCTTTCCTTTTGCTGCAAGTTCTGTCGTTGTAACGAGTCCTGCTAGTCCTGCACCAATAACAATGACATCATATTGCATCATCTCCGCCTCCTTTTCTTCATTATACCGTACATGAAATGTGAATTGTCAGAAAAGGGCGATTATTTTAAAGTACTAGTTAAAAAATGATCTGATAGTTTGTTGTAGAATACTTTCTTCTAAGGAATACGTCTAAGTCCTTTTTCGCTAACAGACTAGGATGGACATATATTACCGAAGCTAATAGTGTGAAATGGTGGTTTGCCCTGAGACCGAAAGCCTTTATGACAGGCCTCAGCCTAAAAGTCTCATTGAACGTTCTCCCTTCTGCACCACATATCCACGAACAGATTCTTTAAGATTCGCTTATTGCTCTTTTATTTCATTATCCCGTAAATGTAGTTGATCGCTTATATCATTATCTTTTAACTGAATTCCTATATATTCTTGGATTTGATGTTTGTTTTTCCTACTTTGTCCAAAAATATTTTCTACGCGAAAACTTCCTTTTTCCATTTTGTTGGGGAGAGGATTGAGCTTTATGGTTGGGTCCTTACGGTTTGGGGTTGGGTTCTTGTAGCTTCGGGTTAGATTCTTGCAACTTTGGCATGTTTTCTTGCAACTTCGGCCTGCTTTCTTGCAACTCCGACCCATATTCTTGCAACTTCGACCCGTATTCTTGCAACTTCGTCCTGCTTTCTTGCAACTTCGACCCGTATTCTTGCAACTTCGACCTGCTTTCTTGCAACTTCGACCTGCTTTCTTGCAACTTCGACCCGTATTCTTGCAACTTCTACTCACATTCTTGCAACTTCAACTCACATTCTTGCAACTTCTACTCACATTCTTGCAACTTCTACCCATATTCTTGCAACTTCTACCCATATTCTTGCAACTTCGACCCGTATTCTTGCAACTTCGACCTGCATTCTTGCAACTCCGACCCGTATTCTTGCAACTTCAACTCACATTCTTGCAACTACCTACTTTCCATATTATTTGTACTATAAATTTACAAGGCGATCAAAATCATCAGGCTACTTAGAACCCCCAGCAGTAACAGGGGTATTCAAATACATAAAAAAAGGTGGTGAAGCCCACCACCTCCTTAATTTCTGTTCATATTATACAATTACTTCATCGCGTTCGACAAATGTCATCGCATTTCGAACAATTGTATATGCTTTCGTTAAATTTTCTTTATACGTAGCTTGTAAATTTTCCTCAGCTAATTCAATTTCATTCCATAATTGTTCATACGTAGCTTGTAAAGATGTTGTTTCATTTTCAACTAAACGATTCATCACATTTGTTTGTAATGCTTCTACATAATAGCTGACAGTTCCTTTCATTCCCTTTCCCTCCTTCACGTAAAAAAACAACCTTGCGAAGATGCAGGTTGTTGTAAAAAGCAATCCAAAAGAAGCATAGGAATTTCCCTATGTTTGAACCGTTCCACACACCTCCTATCCTCCGTAGGAAATTTGTTGAGCATTATTAGGCAGGTCTCCTGGCTTCACTTCATCGCTTCTCACACCTTCCCACTTTTTATTTTTATAAAAAGCAGTGGTATTCGTGAGTTGCTCCGTATCACAGTTGCGGGACAGCGTCGGAATTACACCGATCTTCCCTTTTAAGCAATAAAGGATAATATACTTTCCAATATTGCACCTAAAGCTCCAATATTTAATTACATCTATAGTATATCATAATTGCCTGATATTCGTTTCTCTTATCGTCATCTGTTTTAAATATGAGATAAATGTACAAAAAAAGAACTTGAGACTTAATAAAAGTACGTCTCAAGTTCTTTACTTAATTAATTTAAAATTTTCACACGAACCGTTCTTCTTCCCCAACTATATGCAGACTTCTCCGACGGGTAGAGAACATCGATTTTCTTCCCTTTGATTGCGCCACCTGTATCAGCAGCAATCGCAGTTCCATAACCTTCTACCCAAACTTTTGATCCTAGTGGAATAACACTTGGATCAACCGCAATTACTTTTGGTGTAGGTTTTTGTTTTAAATCCATTCCAGTAGCTGAAACACCAGAACATCCTGAACAGTCAGGGCCATATGCAGTCGCCTCTACTGTAAATGACTTTCCAGTAGACGGTTCTGGCTCTTTCTTACCTTGATTACTAGATGGTTTTTTCGGTGTTTCACTTGTAGCAGCTTGCTTCGGTGTATCTGATGAAGCTGGTGCCTTCTCTTTTTTAGCAGCTGTCGCAACTTTTGTTTCTTCTGCTTTTTGCTCTTTAGCCGCTTTCGCTTTTTCCGCTTCAATTTCATCACGATATTGTTGTTCAATGCTTGCTAATTTACTATCTTCACTACCTAATTTTTGTTTCTCTTTCTCTAATGTAGTTTCTTTATCTTTTAACGATTTTTCAGAGCTTTTTAATTCGTCCTTCTGTGCAACAACTTCTGCTTTTTGCTCTTCTAATTCATCAACTAAAGCTTCTTGCTTATCTATTTTGTCTGTAATTTCCTCTTGAATGTCTTCCACTTCTTGACGATCTGCTTCATGTTCTTCTATTAGTTGCTTATCTGCGTTTGTAATCGTTGATACAGAATTGACACGACTAATGAATTCATTGAAGTCTTTAGCATTAAATAAAACTTCTAAATAGCTAATGTCGCCACCGTTTTCTTGGTAAGCAATGATACGATCTTTTAAAATTTCTTGGCGTTTATCGATTCGTTTATTAATTTTTTCAACTTTTTCAGCTAGTTGAACAAATTCCGCTTCATACTCGATAATTTTATCGTTTTTCTCAGCTATTTCTGCTTCACTTGCAGTTATTTTTTGTTCAATACCTGCTACTTCTTTATGTAATGCTGCTATGTCATCTAGCACTTCTACAAGCTCAGATTCTTTTTTAGATAATTCTTCTTTTACCTCTTTACGCTCATCTTGAACGTCATTTAATTCTTTTTTACTTGCATTCGCCTCTAAAGGTATCGTGAACAGTCCACTCACTAGTAATACTACTGCGAGCAAGTAAATAGTTAGTTTCTTCAAGAAATTCCGCTCCTTTGTTATGCTTAAATATTATCGCTTTCTTCTTGATTTACTTAACCGATTATAACATAGAGAGATAACAGAAAGATTGTCACTATATTACAATTGTATTTCAAACGATCGTATACAGTAAAAAAGACATGGCCATTTAGACCATGTCTTTTCCCGTTATTTTACTTCACATTATAAAATGCATCCCATCCTGCATACTCACCAATACCTGATAATTCATCTTCAATACGTAATAATTGATTGTATTTTGCTACACGATCTGTACGAGATGGTGCACCTGTTTTAATTTGACCAGCATTTGTTGCAACCGCAATATCTGCAATCGTCGCATCTTCTGTTTCACCTGAACGGTGTGAAATAACTGCTGTATATCCTGCACGTTTTGCCATTTCAATTGCTTCGAATGTTTCTGTTAATGTACCGATTTGGTTCACTTTAATTAAGATAGAGTTTCCAACGCCTTGCTCGATCCCTTTCGCTAATTTTTCCGTGTTTGTAACGAATAAATCGTCTCCTACTAATTGAACACGGTCACCGATACGGTCTGTTAATAATTTATGACCTTCCCAGTCGTTTTCATCTAAACCATCTTCAATAGAAATAATTGGGTATTTTTCTACTAACTCTTCATACCAATCAACCATTTCCTCTGATGTACGTACAACACCTTCTCCTTCAAAATGGTATTTACCATCTTTGTAAAATTCTGAAGATGCAACATCCATCGCTAGCTGAACTTCTTCCCCAACTTTATATCCTGCACGCTCAATCGCCTGTGCAATTGTTTCTAATGCTTCCTCATTCGAAGATAAGTTTGGTGCAAATCCACCTTCGTCCCCTACAGCGGTGTTTAATCCTTTATCTTGTAAAACTGCTTTTAATGCGTGGAAAATTTCTGCTCCAACACGTAATGCTTCTTTAAATGTAGGTGCTGAAACAGGCATTACCATAAATTCTTGAATGTCTACGTTATTGTCTGCGTGTTCGCCACCGTTTAAAATGTTCATCATTGGAACTGGTAAAACATTTGCGTTGAATCCACCTAAATAATTGTATAAAGGAATTTGTAAATAGGAAGCTGCTGCATGTGCCGCTGCCATTGATACACCCAAAATTGCATTCGCACCTAGATTGCTCTTATTCGGCGTATCATCTAATTCAATCATAATTGCATCAATAATATTTTGGCGAGTTACGTCAATCCCGATTAATTCCGGACCAATTTTTTCATTTACATTTTCAACTGCCTTTAAAACACCTTTACCTAAGTAGCGGTCTTTATCACCATCACGTAATTCAACTGCTTCATATTCCCCAGTTGATGCACCGCTCGGCACTAATGCTGCTCCAAATGCACCTGATTCGGTTAACACTTCTACTTCGACTGTTGGATTTCCTCTTGAGTCTAACACTTCTCTTGCGTAAACATCTGTAATAAATGGCATAACTTTTCTCTCCTTCAAAAGTATCTTATTATGTGATCAAGTCCAAATTTCTGTGTACTTTTTCTTCTGTCATGTGGATACATACCGTCACATACACGAAGCTTTTTAAAATTTCTATACACGGCTTAATGGACATAAGCATTATTTTTCCAGCAATGATTTTCCTGTCATTTCTACTGGTTGTTCCACTTGCAAAAGATCTAACATCGTCGGTGCAAGATCTGCTAAAATACCACCGTCACGTAATGTAATGCCATCCTTTGTCACGATTACAGGTACAGGATTTGTTGTATGTGCCGTCATTGGCTCTCCTGCATCCGTCGTTACTTCATCTGCATTACCGTGATCCGCTGTAATAATTGCTGCGCCACCGAGTTCCGTAATTTTATCCACGATTTTTCCTAAACATTCATCGACCACTTCAATCGATTTAATCGTCGGTTCTAACATGCCAGAATGTCCGACCATATCAGGGTTTGCAAAGTTTAAAATAATCGCTTCAATCTCCCCTTCATCGATTTCTTGTAATAGTGCATCTGTCACTTCATATGCACTCATTTCCGGCTGTAAATCATATGTTGCAACTTTTGGCGAATCAATTAATATGCGTTTTTCACCTGTAAAAGTTTCTTCACGTCCACCGCTCATGAAATATGTAACATGTGGATATTTTTCTGTTTCGGCAATTCGCAATTGACGAAGATTATTTTTCGCTAATACTTCCCCGATAGTGTTCGTTAAGTTCACCGTTTCAAATGCTACTGTTCCTTGAATAGTATCGCTGAATTCCGTCATTTGTACAAAGGCAATATTTTCTAATGTCCCACCGATGTCAAATGCAGTAAAATCATCGTTTGCAAATGCTTGTGATAATTGAATCGCACGGTCTGGCCTAAAATTGAAGAAAATAATCGCATCGTCATTTTGTACTGTACCGACCGGTTTACCCTCCTCTGTCATAACGACTGATGGAATAACGAACTCATCGTGAATATCTTGTTCATAGGAAGCTTCCACAATTGCTTTTGCATCATTATAAGTCGGTCCTTTTCCATAACGAATGGCATCATATGCTAATTTCACACGTTCCCAACGTTTATCACGGTCCATTGCGTAATAACGACCGGAAATCGTTGCAAATTGACCAACACCAATTTCTTTCATTTTTTCTTCGGTCTGTTCAATATATGGTAGAGCCGTCGTTGGACCAACATCACGACCATCTAAAAATCCGTGTACATACACTTTTTCTACACCTTTTTCTTTCGCTAATTGTAAAAGTGCAAATAAGTGATTCATATGACTATGTACGCCACCATCAGATAAAAGTCCGAATAAATGTAATGCACTATTGTTCGCTTTCACTTGTTCGATCGCTTGTAGAAATGCTTCTTTTTGAAAAAAATCACCTTCCACAATTGCTTTATTAATTCGCGTTAAACTTTGATATACGATACGGCCAGCCCCAATGTTTAAATGCCCAACTTCAGAGTTTCCCATTTGGCCATCAGGTAAGCCTACTGATTCACCACTTACGTGTAATTCATTATGTGCATAAGTATTCCAGTAGCGATCAAAATTAGGTTTATTCGCTTGTGCTACTGCATTCCCATGTTTATTTCCTCGTAAACCAAATCCATCTAATATAATTAATGCTGCAAGTTTCTCTCTCATTCCTTATTCCCTGCCTCCACTAGTTGTATGAATGAATCTGCTTCTAAACTCGCTCCACCAACTAATGCACCGTCTATATCAGATTGTTGTAATAATTCTACGATGTTCGCAGGTTTTACACTTCCACCATATTGAATGACTGTTTTTTCTGCTGTTGCTTCAGAGAAGTTTTTCTGAATAACATTGCGTACATGACGACATACTTCATTCGCATCTTCACTCGAAGCTGTTTTTCCTGTTCCAATCGCCCAAATGGGCTCATAAGCGATAATTGTTTCTGTTACTTGTTCTTCTGTTAAACCTTCTAATGCTTTCGTTACTTGTGCTTCAATATGTTGTAACGTTTCATTCGCTTCACGTTGTTCTAATGTTTCACCGACACATACGATGGGAGTTAAATCGTGAGCAAATGCCGCATGAGTTTTTTTATTTACAGATTCGTCTGTTTCATTATAATATTCACGACGTTCTGAGTGTCCAATTACAACATGTGTCACACCGATATCTTGTAACATAACTGGACTTACTTCACCTGTAAATGCACCGTTTTCTGCTTCATGCATCGTTTGTGCAGCTACCTTTACATTTGTCCCTTCTAATTGAGACACTAAAAGTGATAAGTATGGAAATGGTGCACAAACAATCGCTTCTGTTTGTTCATTCGTGTGGACAGTTTTCACTGCTTCCACAAATGCTTCCACTTCTTTTGTCGTTTTGTTCATTTTCCAGTTTCCTGCAATTACTACGTTTCGCATTTTGAACACTCCTAATTATTATTTATCGTCTAATGCTACAACACCTGGGAGTGCTTTTCCTTCCATAAATTCTAAAGAAGCCCCTCCACCAGTTGATACGTGATTCATTTTGTCAGCTACACCAAACTTTTCAACCGCAGCAGCAGAATCTCCGCCACCGATAACGGAATACCCATCTGTATCCGCTAATGCTTCTGCAACTGCTTTCGTTCCATTTGCAAAAGGTTCCATTTCAAATACACCCATTGGTCCATTCCAAACGATTAAAGCAGAGTTAGCAATCACTTCACGGTATGTGTTAGCTGTTTCAGGTCCAATATCTAAACACATCCAACCTTGTTCAATTTCATCTGCTTGTACATTTTTTACATTTGCATCTTTACTAAATGCATCCGCAATGACAGCATCTGTTTGCATATAAAAATGAACGCCTTTTTCTTCTGCTTTTTTCATGAAACTTTTCGCTAAATCTATTTTATCTTCTTCTAATAATGAGTTGCCGATTTCATAGCCTTTCGCTTTTAAAAACGTACAAGCTAATCCCCCGCC
Source organism: Pseudogracilibacillus sp. SO10305 (assembly GCF_037072005.1). Taxonomy (NCBI): domain Bacteria; kingdom Bacillati; phylum Bacillota; class Bacilli; order Caryophanales; family Bacillaceae; genus Pseudogracilibacillus; species Pseudogracilibacillus sp. SO10305. The sequence goes on from NZ_JAXHDE010000002.1 coordinate 175,023, forward strand.
AATAATTAAGTTGTCCACTTTATCTAATAAATTGTCAATGACATTAATTTTGTCTTTTACTTTTGATCCACCAATAATTGCTGTAAATGGACGTTTCGGACTTGCTAATGCATTTCCTAATACTTCGATTTCTTTTTCCATTAAAAATCCTGCAACTGCTGGTAATTTTTCTGCAACTCCTGCAGTAGATGCATGTGCACGATGTGCTGTACCAAATGCATCATTCACATATATGTCCGCCATGTTCGCAAATGCTTCGATTAATTCAGGATCATTTGTTTCTTCCCCTTTTTCGAAACGAACATTTTCTAATAATAAAATATCGCCTTCTTGTAATGCACGAATTTTTTCGTCTACTTCTGGTCCGTAAACAGTATTTGCTTTTACAACATCTTTATGTAAAAGTTCCGAAAGTTTTTTCGCAACTGGATCTAGTCGAAGCCCTTCCACTACTTCTCCTTTTGGACGTCCGAAATGAGATGCTAAAATAACCTTTGCACCTTGCTCCACTAAATAATTTACTGTCGGTAAAACAGCACGAACACGCGTGTCATCTGTGACAGCCCCATCTTCCATCGGGACGTTTAAGTCGACACGACAAAAAACTTTTTTTCCTTTAAGTTGAATATCTTTTAATGATTTTTTATTCATTGAGAAAAAATGCTCCTTTGCTCATTTGCGTATATGTTTTTTTATTCCATTTTCATTATACAAGATTCTAACGATATAATATAGTGAAAATGATAAAGTACAATAGTATTAATTTTCAGTCATTTACCCATAAAGCACCACCATTGAAACACGCTGGCTAAAAACGTCCCACACTTTCTTTCCTTCTCAATCCTCATTTTCTAAAAAGTTCATTACAAAAAGGCCATGCAACCGAAAGATGTAGCATGGCCTTTTTTAGAAATTATAATCCCTTTTCTTTTAAAAACTTCGCTAAGTCGACACAGCGTGTAGAATAACCCATTTCATTATCATACCAAGAAACGACTTTCACCATATTATCTTCTAATACCATCGTAGATAATCCATCAATAATAGAAGAATGTGCATCTCCAACGATATCTGTTGAAACGATTGGTTCATCTGTATAAGCTAAAATGCCTTTTAAGTTTCCTTCTGCAGCATTTTTGAATGCCTCATTTACGTCTTCAGCTGTTACATTTTTATCTAATTCAGCAACTAAATCTACAACAGAACCATCAGATACTGGGACACGTACTGCCATACCGTTTAATTTTCCATTTAAGTTCGGTAACACTTTTCCAACTGCTTTCGCTGCCCCTGTCGATGTTGGAATAATGTTTTCAGCAGCCGCACGTGCACGACGATAATCTTTATGTGGTAAATCTAAGATTTGTTGATCGTTCGTATAAGCATGAATAGTCGTCATTAATCCACGTTTTAGTCCAAACGCTTCATCTAATACTTTTGCAAATGGTGCTAAACAATTCGTCGTACAAGATGCATTCGAAATAATATGATGGTTTGCTGCATCATATTCTTCTTCGTTCACACCCATCACAACAGTAAAATCATCATCACTAGCTGGTGCAGAAACGATTACTTTCTTTGCCCCTGCTTCTAAATGCTTTGCTGCATCTTTACGGTTTGTAAAACGCCCTGTTGATTCAATCACCACTTCAACATCGTGATTTTTCCAACCGATATTTGCTGGATCAAACTCTGAATACACATGAATTTTCTTTCCGTTCACAACTAAATCGCTTCCGTCTACTTCAACTGTTGCATCTAATTTTCCATGTACAGAGTCATATTTTAATAAATGTGCTAACATTTCGGCATCTGTTAAATCGTTAATTGCGACAATATCAAATCCATCATCATTTAATGCCTGTCTAAAAATATTACGCCCAATTCTCCCAAATCCGTTAATACCTACTTTTACTGTCATATTTATTTCCTCCTTAAAATTTCACTATTTATTTATATTTAATATTTCTTTTGCTGCCGCTTCATCCGTAATCAATACATCTGTTTTTTTCTTTTGTACGTAAGATACAATTGCATCTGCTTTTTCACATCCACCCGCAACAGAAATAACATGTTTATCGTCTGTTAAATCTTCCAGTTGCAATCCAATCGTACGTACCTTATGTACAACATTCCCTTTTTTATCGAAATAATAACCAAATGCTTCGCTTAAGGCATCTTTTTCTTCTAACATATTAATCACTGTATCTTCCGTTTGACGCCGCTTTGCCATCGTTAATGCTTGCCCTATACCATGAATAACGATATTTGCCTTTTGAATCAATTGTACGGTCTCTTGAACAGATAGTTCATTTACAAATGACTGGTACAATGTTTCACTCATTGGGTCTGGTACATGTAATAAACGGTATGTCCCTTTTTCTTTTTCTGCCATTTTTGCTGCAATCATATTCGCTTGGTTTTCAACCTTCTCGCCAACTCCGCCACGAGCCGGAAGAAATAAACAGCGGTATGTGTCAAACGGAACCATCGCTTCTGCAATAGCAGCCATTGTCGTCCCGCCTGTCACTGCAATGGACACATCTTTATGAATAATTGTTTGTAAATAATGAACTGCTGCCCGCCCAATTTCTTGTTTGACAAACATATCTTCATCACTATTGCCAGCTACGACGATTACTTTTTTCAAGGATAATTTTTCTTGTAAATGTTGTTCTAACATAGTCAATCCACTTAATTGTCGTACATAATCATGGAGCTGTATGATGGCATCTTTCCCTTCAGCTGTCATGAGCATGCCTTTAGTCGAACTTGTAACGAACCCTAATTGTTGCAATGTGTCAAGTTCATTGCGAATAAGTCTTTCTGGCAAACGCAACCTATCTACAATTGCTCTCCTCCCTACAGGTTCATGTAAGGAAATTGTGTAGAGCACATTGTAACGTTGAGCCATTTTTTCTAATAGGTCTGGGAATACGGCTTTTTTCCATTGCATTAATTGTTCCATGGAAACACCCTTTAACTAAAAGTCTTTTGAATTTTAAAATACTTACGGGACATTTTTGTCCTACAGAGAACAATTACGACCCACTTAGTGTAAAAAATAATTATCTTTATATTACCATATTTTTTACAATTAAATCAATCCTTTTATTCCATTTCATTTTTAAGGAGCATTGCTTCCAAATTTTCAAACGTCAACTGTGTACTGTTAAGCTCTACGTCCCCAAGCTTCACAACGGGAATTTCAATTTGATATTTTTCCAACAATACATCGTCTTCATATATATCAATTTTTTCAATTAAAAATGGGTATACTGCTTGCATTGCTTCTAATAACACTTCCGCCTCATCACAAAGTAAACAATTTTCTTTCGTAAAAAATTGTACTTTTTTCATTTCATCGCTTCCTCTTCATCTACCATTACATCATGAATCATTTCTACAAAATGCCTGACAATTCTTGCTGTCAATCCCCAGATAACTTTATCTTCATATTGATAAAAGTATTCTTTTTTCGCTCTCGGTCGCCAATCATAATCTTTCCCACCATGAATAAGTTCATACGGGAAATCTTCTGATGGTACTGGTTGAAAGGTGATGTCATATACTGCCGGTGCGTGTTCCAAGAAATATGTTAACGGAACTGTAAACACTTCCGCTACTTCCTCTTTATTCATTTTCATATTAGAAAGTGAGCGAATTTTTCCGATGAACGGATAAATACAAGTACCAATATCTGAAATTATATAATCGAATGGAATGACGTCTTCTACTTCTGAAGCCGAAATTCCTAACTCTTCGGTCGTTTCACGTATCGCACAATGTTTTGCTGATCGATCTGTTTCATCTATTTTCCCACCTGGAAAACAAACATCCCCAGGTTGACTACGCATGTCATAGGAGCGAACTTCAAACAATAGATGGATTCCATCTGCTTGTTCCACTAATGGAATTAAAATAGCTGACTGTCGATATTGTTTTTCTCCCATCATTCTCGGTTCTCTTTTAGTAAAGCTGTCTAAAATTCTCTTTATATCCAACAGACTCCCTCCCATTCTCTTATGTTTCATTATATATGTATCCCTTACATTTTTAAACTAGCAATTCTTTGTTGTTATTTTCAATAGAATGTGTACAATTAGTAATGGATAGAAATTATCCTTTAATTTGGTCCTGTGAGGCTAACAAGGTGAACGAAATGATACATATTTTGTAACGTCAACATGTATACACCTTGAGAGAGGTGTATTTTTTTGCAAAAAATCGTTCACTCAAAAATAATAATTGGAGTGAAGTAAGATGGCAAAGAACGGAGAAATTCAAGTACATGAACGCCCACCATTACAACAGAGCGTTCCATTAGGTATCCAACATTTATTCGCAATGTTTGGTTCCACTGTTTTAGTTCCTATTTTATTCGGCATTAACCCTGCAATTGTTTTATTAATGAATGGGGTCGGAACATTAATTTATTTATTCATTACGAAAGGGAAAATTCCTGCATATTTAGGTTCAAGTTTTGCATTTATCTCCCCTGTCCTCGTCGTATTAGGGAAATATAATGGAGAAGAAGGATTCGGTTATGCGCTCGGTGGATTTTTAATCGTCGGTATCGTTTTAACGATTGTCGGTATATTAATTAAATTCATCGGGACAAGCTGGATTGACATTGTTTTCCCACCAGCAGCAATGGGAGCAATCGTTGCAGTAATTGGATTAGAACTTGTACCGGTTGCAGCAGAAATGGCGGGATGGATTCCAGCCGCAGACGCACCAGCAGATTGGGTAATGGATAAGACAGATGCCCTTGTAGCATTGTTAACTTTATTACTTACGATAGTGTTTTGGGTGACGATGCGTGGCTTTTTAAAAATTATTCCGATTTTGCTCGGAATTACTGCAGGATATATTATCGCCTATTTCTTCGGTATTCTTGATGTATCAGCAGTAGATAAAGCAACTTGGCTTACTACACCAGAGTTTTATACGATGAAATTTGACTGGACAGCGGCACTGATCATTTTACCAGCGGCACTCGTTTTAATACCAGAACATATCGGACATTTATTCGTCACGAGTAACATCGTCGGAAAAGATTTAACAAAAGATCCTGGACTTGATCGTTCCTTCATTGGAAATGGTGTATCAACGATGATTTCTAGTTTCTTCGGTTCTACACCTAACACAACATATGGTGAAAATATCGGTGTACTAGCAATTACTCGCGTGTACTCCACATATGTCATTGGAATAGCAGCTATTATGGCGATCCTTCTATCCTTTATCGGAAAATTAGCAGCTTTAATTCAGTCGATTCCAACACCTGTCATGGGTGGGATTTCATTATTGTTATTCGGAATCATTGCTGCGAGTGGGATTCGTATGCTTGTAGAAGCAAAAATTGATTATTCTAAATCACAAAACTTAATCTTAACATGTGTCGTCTTAGTTATCGGTATTAGTGGTGCATCCCTTCAAATTGGAGAAGCATCTTTAACAGGAATGGGACTAGCTACAGTCGTTGCGATCGCATTAGGATTATTTTTTAAAGTACTAGATTTATTGAAACTATCGAATGAATCTTAATGGCATGGAAATAGAAAAGATAATTCTAGATTCGTCATCATCGTTTTGGCGCTTTGCTAGCTAGAGTTACAATCGTCTTATTAGCATCTTCCTTCCTTGTATTTTCAGCAAGAAAGGAGGATGCTTTTTTTAAGCATTTGAAAACTTCTCTGCACTACCGAAGGTTCTAAGTAGCTTAATGATTTTTGATCGCCGGACAAATTAAAAGCACAAATATGAAAACTAGGTAATTGCAAAAATCTGGTCCGAAGTTGCAAGAATACAGCCCAAGGTTGCAAGATTACGGCACGAAGTTGCAAGAATACAACACGAACTTGCAAGAATAAAGCCCGAAGTTGCAAGATTACGACACGAAGTTGCAAGAATGCAGCCCAAAGTCGCAAGATTACGGCATGAAGTTGCAAGAATACAACCCAAAGTTGCAAGAATACAACACGAACTTGCAAGATTACAGCCCAAGGTTGCAAGATTACGGCATGAAGTTGCAAGAATACAACCCAAAGTTGCAAGATTACGGCCCGAAGTTGCAAGAATACAACCCCAAACCAGCAAGAACGCAACCATAAACCCCAATCAGCTCCCCCGCAAAATAGAAACAGGAAGTTGTGAGGTAGAAGAATAGGAAGAATCAAAAATCAAATCCAGGAACATATAAAAAACCAGCAAAAACTAAAAGATGATGATATAAGCAATTAACTAACGTGATTTGGAGAGTACAATCCATTTACAGGACAACGATGATATTTTGTAATTCTATCCTTCTATAAGTCTAAAAAATGTGACAAATCAATTTACTTCTCAATACATAAGTCTCCATAAAACTTTCAGAATTATTGGTATTTTCCTACTTTTACATTATAATAAAATTTGTACATAAAAAGGAGTGGTGAAAATGACAAATGGTTTATTTGGTGAATTTGGTGGAAGTTATGTTCCAGAAGATTTACAAGTAGTATTGAACCAATTAACAGAAGCATTTGAAACATATAAAGATGACCCTGAATTCCAGAGTGAATTTAATTATTATGCAAAAAACTTTATCGGACGCGATAATCCATTAACATTTGCGAAAAATTTAACAGAAAAAATTGGTGGCGCCAAAATTTATTTAAAACGTGAAGATTTGAATCATACTGGTGCACATAAAATCAACAATGTAATCGGGCAAATTTTACTTGCAAAAAGAATGGGAGCAACAAGAATTATTGCTGAAACTGGCGCTGGACAACATGGTGTAGCAACTGCTACCGCTTGTGCAATGTTTAATATCCCTTGTATCATCTACATGGGAAAAACAGATATGGAACGTCAAGCATTAAATGTGTTTCGCATGGAATTACTCGGTGCAGAGGTTGTCCCTGTAACTGCAGGACAAGGTCGTTTAAAAGATGCTGTTGATGCAGCATTAAACGATTTAATCGAAAACTATGCACATACATTTTATTTAATCGGTTCTGTCGTTGGACCACATCCGTTCCCATCGATGGTCAAACATTTCCAATCGATCATTAGTGAGGAAGCAAAAGCACAAATATTAGAGGTAGAAGGAAAATTACCAACAGCTGTCGTCGCTTGTGCTGGTGGTGGAAGTAATGCGATCGGCGCATTTGCACACTTTATCGACGATGAAAATGTACGCCTCATTGGTGTCGAGCCGAAAGAAGCCCCAACATTGACAGAAGGGGTACCAGCTGTCCTACACGGATTCAAATGTTTCACATTGCTTGATGAGGATGGAAATCCAGCTCCAACTTATTCGATTGCTGCTGGTTTAGATTACCCAGGAATTGGGCCAGAGCATAGTTATCTAAAGCAAACGGGGCGTGCCGAATATGTTGCGGTAACAGGTGATGAAGCATTAGAAGCATTCAAATTACTCTCTCGTATTGAAGGAATTATTCCTGCATTAGAAAGCTCCCATGCTATTGCCTATGCTACAAAATTAGCGAAAGATTTAGACTCGGATGATATTATTATCGTAAACTTATCTGGGCGTGGCGACAAGGATGTGGACCAAGTATTTGAAATGGAAAAAGGAAAATAAACTTCTTTCCAAAGTACATTTTTCGAAAAAAGACATTCTGTTCTATAACAAATTAATTGATTTTTCAAATATTTCTCGTTTATAATAAAATAAACTATGAAAATAAAGGAGAATTCTATATGCCATCTGTTGTAGAACAATTAAAGGAATTACCGACAACTGCCATTTCCGACGTACTAAAAGGTTTGAATAATATCGATCCCAACATAAAACCTTTGAAAGATACATATAAGATTGCTGGTGAAGCATTCACTGTGCAAACCGCTGTCGGTGATAATTTAGCATTGTTAACCGCTTTAAAAGAAGCAAAACAAGGAGACATTTTAGTCGTTGATGTAAAAGGAGATACTTACCGTGCTGTTGCCGGCGATTTTGTCGTTGCAATGATGCAAACAATGGAACTCGGTGGACTTGTCGTTGATGGTGCAGTGAGAGATGTGATCGATATTAAACGATTAAATTTCCCTGTATTTGTCCGCAACACGACGACTGCTTCTGGAAGTAAAAACGGTCCTGGTGCAACGAATATTCCGATTTCTTGTGGCGGTATGCATGTAAACCCAGGTGATATCATTGTTGGGGATGTAGATGGAGTTGTTGTGATTCCAAAAGATAGAGCAGAAGAAGTATTGACAGGCGCAAAACAAAAAGTAGCAAATGATGAAGAACGTGAAGCAAAAATTTTAGGTAACAAAGAAGCAGTTATTGAATACGTTAATGGCATGATTGCTAAAAGTAAAAAATAAATAAACAACCGAAATGAAAGCATCATCGCTTTTCATTTCGGTTTTTCTTCCTTTCATCATGCCGTCTATCTAATGTTAAAAACAACCAATAAAAAAATGCAGTTAAAATACCTTGCCAAATAATGTCCATTTTTAATGGTTTTCCTAAAAACAACTTCATCCCAGCTAATATAATAATAAAAAATACAGCAAACAAGATGGATTGCTTTACAATTTTCTGCAAAAGAAACCCTCCAAAACTCGAATTAGAACTTATGTGTTTTTCTTTCTTTTCGCGTTTTTAACCGAATCCATCCGTAAAAGAAATAGAGTACCGCAAACACAATAGCGATGCGAAGAGGTGTTAAAAATGTTACATCACGTAACGGCAAACGCCCGACATAAGCAATACCAAAAAATAAAGCGCCATATATAAAGCTTTCTATAATTAATTTACGCAATGAATCCACCTCACTAATTTTTACCCTCTACATACACATATAAACATAGATATTTCCTACATCATTTGAAAGGAAATTTTACCATAAATAAATTTGGAATGAAACCATTACAAAAAAGCGCCTATATGTATAGACGCTTTTTGATTACATAAAAATTTTACCTGGGTTTAAAATATTACTTGGATCAAGTACTTGTTTCATGCTCTTCATGACATCCACGGCATCTCCATGTTCTTGGCGTTGGAATGCTTTCTTTCCTATTCCTACTCCATGTTCGCCAGTACAAGTTCCTCCTAGTTCAATTGCTTTTCTAGCAATTTTTTCTGTCACTTCTAATACTTTTGATTTTTCTTCTTCATTTTCTTTTTCAAACGTTAAAAATGTATGGAAGTTCCCGTCTCCAACATGGCCTAAAATTCCTCCATGAATATGGTATCCATCCATTAATTCACGTGTGTAATGAATAATGACCGGTAATTTTGATATTGGTACACAAACGTCTGTAATGAAATAGCTAATCCCTTGCTGATGTTGGTAGGCATATGCCATTTCATGTCGGGCACGCCATAATTCATTCCGCTCTTTTGTTGTCGTAGCAACAGCCCAATTATCACAGCCAATATCCTCCATTAATTCTTTCACGACTGCTACTTGTGCATCAACCGTATCTTTCGTTCCTGCAAACTCAAAGAACAAGGAATGTTGTTCCGGAAACGTATAATCACCATAAGCATTTACAGTTTTGATACTCGTATCATCGACCAATTCCATTCTCGTAATCGAAATGTCATTCGCCAATACCGCGTATGCCCCTTCCGCACATTCTTCCACTGTAGGGAATGTGCACCGTGCCGCTATAAGATATTCTGGAATACCGAATAATTTTAATGTAATTTTCGTAATAATCCCAAGTGTTCCCTCTGAACCGGTAAAAAGTCCAGTTAAACTATATCCCGAAGAAGTTTTCTTCGCTTTTGTTCCAGTATGAATGACACGTCCGTCCGCTAAAACTACTTCTAAATCAAGAATACAATCTCGCATTGAACCGTAACGAACAGCTGTCGTACCGCTCGCATTTGTTGCTGCCATTCCGCCAATTGTTGCATCTGCCCCTGGATCGATTGGAAATTGTAAACCATATTTATTTATTTTTTCATTTAACATCGTCCTCGTAATTCCCGGTTCAACTGTCACCGTCATATCTTCTGGCGAAAATTCGATCACTTGATTCATTCTTTCTAAATTTAAAGATATCCCTTTTTCCATTGGAATTACTTGCCCTTCTAATCCTGAACCAAAGCCATAAGCCGTAACTGCTACAACCTGTTCGTTCGCAATATGTAAAATTTGTTGAATATCTTCTGTCGATTCTGGAAAACAGACGACATCTGGTAAAACAGGGTCGTGTGATGACTCGTCACGACTATGTCGATATAATTCTGATTCTGATGTAGAAATTTGATCTTTACGCAACACTTTCTCTAATATATCTTTTATTCCCACCGTGCTTCTCCCCTTTACCTTTTTACATATATTTATTTTATCATAGGCGATGAAAAAATGCGTTTATTTTCTGAAAACTTCCGCGGATTTTTCATACAATCGAACGAAGGCAATATATATCATATATCCTAAACCATATCCAACCATCACATCTGTTAAAAAGTGGACATGGATGATATATCGACTAATTCCAATAAGCGTTATGAATGTTATCGCAACAATATAAATGAAATGACGCACCCCATCTAGTTGCCATTTTTTCGTTAAAAAATATGCAACTAACAAATAGCAGACAATCGGCACCATTGCATGACCAGATGGAAAACTAAACCCAACCGCATCTAATGTTGGTTCAATGCTCGGTCGTTCTCTCTGAATGATAAGTTTTATTCCTCTATTCAATAAATGACTCGATATAATCGCACTAACCAAAACAGCTGTCGGGATGATGGAGCGGAATAAAAAGATGAAACATACACTCATAATAATAACAAAAGGGATGAGCCAGCTCTTAGAACCTAATACTGTTATGTTCGCAAAAAAAGTATAAACAATGGTATGTTCGAATAATGGAACGAATGGTTGTGTAAGTTGATCTAATAGCGGTTCCATATGCAAAACTGCAATTTGAAATGTCCAAGTTAAAATAAAGATGGAAAGAATAAGGACAGAGAGGAATTTTATTTTATGACTTTTATTCATTTTACCCTCCAAATAGTATAATTAATTGTAGTTTTATGGTAATCTTATAATACTATAGATGTTTCAACGATGTCGAACACAATATAAAATAATGGTAGAAAGGAATATGTGCGATGATTACAAAACAATTTACAATTACAGCAGATGTTGGACTACATGCTCGACCTGCAACACAACTCGTACAACAAGCGAGTAGATACTCTTCAGAAGTAGAATTAAAATATAAAGAAAAGAAAGTGAATGTTAAGTCGATTATGGGCGTCATGTCACTTGGTCTTGCAAACGGCGCAGAGTTCGAATTAATTGTAGACGGACCAGATGAAGAAGAGGCAATACAAGGCTTAGAAAACTTATTAAATAAAGAAGGTATTGCAAAATAATTTTGGCACCAATCCTAAAGAGGGGTTTGGGACATACAAGTTTGAACACGAACAAGTCATATGAATCACTTCAAAAATGTACAACACTTTTCCAAGATTCTTTCGTGTTTCGTCTTAACTTTTTATGTTTCTGGACCTCTTTTTTGTTTGCCTCCATATTTTAGTAAGTTACCTATAAAACTACATATGAAAATTAATATAATCCACAATAAAGACGTACGAAACTATTTTTTATAAAATGTCACAAAAAACACCCACACAACCTCCTTTATAACAAGGATATTGTGTAGGTATTCTTTTTATGCTAATGCATCTTCATTTGTCGCTTGCAACGCTTCTTGTTCCGCTTCTAATTTTTCCTCTTCCGTTAAGTAAGTTAGTGTTTTGCCTGTAAATCCATAAAATACTGTTAAAATCGGACTTAATAAACAGAAGAATGCAAATGGTAAGTAAGCCAATGTTGATACACCTAATACAGTCGTTATAAACACCCCACATACACTCCAAGGAACGAGTGGATTGACAACTGTTCCAGCATCTTCTGAAACCCGAGCTAAATTAATATTATGAAGGCCAACCTTTTTATATTGTGGCGCGTAAGATTCCCCTGTAAGCAAAACAGATAAATATTGTTCTCCAATTAATACGTTAATCCCAATTGCCGTTAATGCAGATGATAAAATAACCGAGCGAACTTTTTGTAATTTCGCTTCAATGGCTGACAATAGTTGTGGCACAATCCCTAATGTAAATAATAAACCACCTAAACTTAAAGCTAATAACACAATCCCAATTGTAAAGAACATCGATTCCATTCCACTACGTGTAAGCAATGCATCTACTTCTTCTATACCTGTTTCAGAAACATATCCGCCATATAATATACCAATGATATCTCCTAATGAACGTACTTCATTAAAAAATGAAATAATGATTGCCGCTAAAGAGCCTAGAGCTAACGATAAAATGGCCGGCATTTTTCGGATAGAACAAATGATCAATACAGCAATTGGAATGACACCTGCATACCAACTTACAAGTCCTGTATCAAGCAACCCTGCTTGAAATGTATACATTGCATCAAAATCTGCTCCCGTAATATTCGGCGATAAAACTGCAAATAAAATAAGTGAAATAATAAACGCTGGAATAGTTGTCCATCCCATATTTCGAATGTGATCAAATAAATCAACTTTTAGTACAGACGAAGCCATGTTCGTCGTATCTGATAATGGGGACATTTTATCTCCAAAAAACGCCCCTGAAACAACCGCACCAGCTGTCATAGCAAGTGATATATCTAATGTACTTGCAATACCGATAAACGCCACTCCAACTGTACCAACCGTTGTCAATGAACTACCGATACTAATCCCGATAATGGACGCAACGACAAATACAATCGCTAGGAAAAATTTCGGTGTTACTAAATTAAAGCCGAAATATACTAATGTCGGAATTGTTCCACCAATCATCCAAGCACTAATTAAAATCCCGATAAAGAAGAAAATTAATGTTGCTGCAATTCCTACTTTTGCTCCTTCCGTAATTCCTTCTTCCATATCTTTATATGCGACTTTCTTTATAAAACCGTACACAATTAAAAATAGTACAGCAAAAATAATTGGAATATGTGGTACTGTTTCTAAGAAAATGATACTAAAACTCATAATGAAAATAATTACTGCCGAAACAAATATCGCTTCAATTGTTGATGGCATTTGAACAGCTTTAATTCGGAACATATAACGAACCCCTCACTTTATTTATATTGTCACACTATTTTAAGCAATATTTTTAATATCATATCACTTGTGAACGCTTACATTAAAGTCATAATCCTTAAAATTGGCAAGCAAAAAGAGACAGACGTTAAAATCGCATATATTCACTCATATTTTTGCTGTTTTTTTCTCGCTGTCTCTTTTGGCAAATGTCCTTATGTTAATTCAATTAATAATGTTGTCGGTTCCTCTAAAAGTTCGACGAAACGATTCGTAAAACGAACAGAGTCTGCCCCGTCTGCTACACGGTGATCAAATGATAACGAAATATTCATCATCGAACGAATAGCAATTTCCTCATTTTCTAACACGACAGGGACCTTTTTCGTTTTATGAAATGCCATGATTGCTGTCTGTGGATGATTAATAATCGGTGTTGCTGCTATACCACCTAATGGCCCAACATTACTAATGGTAAAGGTTCCATATTGCATGTCAGATGATTGTAATTTCCCTTGTTGTGCCTTTTCTGTTAGCATCTTCATTTCTTCATGAATCACCTTCATCGATTTTCTTTCAATATGTTGTAAAACTGGAACGAGTAATCCTTGTTCTGTATCTGTTGCTAATCCGATATTCGCATATTTTCGAAGACGGATTACATCATTTTCTTCGTCCAATTGTGCATTGAAAACTGGATATTCTTTTAATGCAATTGCTAATGCCTTCAAGAAAAATGCCACGATAGACACATTCTCTCCACGTGCTTTTAATTGTTGACGCACTTTTAATAAGTTAGTAACATCCACCTCCTCATAATGTGTTACATGTGGAATAGTTTGAACAGAATGTGTTAAGTTTTTAGCAATTTGTTTTCGAATTCCGTTAAATGGGATTGTTTCCTCTAATGCTTCTACATCCACTTGTACTTGTTGTACATCACTTATCGGTGTACTCTCTTTCACTTCACCATTTGCAAAATTTCGAACATCTTCTTCCGTAACCCGCCCGTCCTTTCCAGTTCCAGTCACCTGTTCAATGTCTACTTCTAACTCACGGGCAATTTTTCGCGTATATGGTGCAGCTTTTACATGATTAATTCGCTTTTCACCTTGAAATAATGTGACAACTTTTTCTTGCCGCTTTTGTGTCACGTCATTTTTTTCTTTATCAATAGTAACTGTTTCATTCACTACTCGTTTTTTCTCTACACTATCAATGTCAATAATTGTGGAACCGACTGTCACAACTTCTCCAACAGCACAATGAATTTTTTCTATTACTCCTGCGACAGGTGAGGGAATTTCGGCAACCATTTTATCTGTTTGAACTTCCACTAGAGGCTGATCGACCTTTACAGTATCTCCTTCTTCAATAAAGTAATGAACGATTTCTCCCTCTGTCATACCTTCTCCAATGTCATGAAATTTCACTTCCAATCATGTCACCCCCCTTGATTAAAAATCGACTACTTTTTGTATAGCATCTTTCACACGATGAACAGTTGGTAAATATTCATTTTCAATAGAAAAAAGTGGCACTGGAACATCAAATCCTGTCACTCTTTCAATCGGCGATTTTAAATATAGAAACGATGTATCATTAATAACAGATGTTATGTCACTACCTACTCCACCTGTTCCATGCCCTTCATGGACGATAATCGCTCGACCTGTTTTTTGGACGGATGTTGCAATGATCTCTTTATCTAATGGATACAATGTACGTAAATCGATGACATCACACGTAATTCCATTTTCGCGCATTTCATCTGCAGCCTTTTCTGCAATTGGTACCATAGCTCCCCAAGTAAAAATGGATACTTCTTCCCCTTCCTGTAATAAAGCACCTTTTCCTATATCTACCGTATATTTTTCTTGTGGTACTTCCTTTCTTTCTCCACGATATAAGCGCATCGGTTCTAAAAATAATACTGGATCTGGATCCTCGATCGCACTAATGAGCAGGCCCTTTGCATCATACGCATTTGATGGAACGACAACTTTAATTCCAGGCATATGTGTAAAAAATGCTTCCACACTATCAGAATGAATTTCTGGTGAGCGAACGCCTGCCCCATATGGTGCACGTATAACCATTGGAACAGAATAATGGCCCATCGTCCGTGCACGAGTCCTCGTTACATGTGTTGCAATTTGTTCAAAAGCCGGATAAATAAACCCTAGAAATTGAATTTCTACAACTGGACGTAAACCATTTAACGCCATACCGACTGCTGTTCCAACAAAACCCGCTTCACTTAATGGTGTATCAATGACACGATTAGCTCCAAATTCTTCTTGTAATCCATCTGTTGCACGGAATACACCACCATTTACACCAATATCTTCTCCGAGCAAAAGTACATTCGAGTCATCCGCTAATTTTTCCCGTAAACCATCTGTAACTCCTTGAATAAGGGTCATTTCTTTTATTTCTTTCGCCTGTTTCTTCTCATTACTCATTAATACCATTATGCGCCACCCCCTAATAGCATCTTTTTTTGTTCTTCAATCGTCCAAGGCATCTCCTCAAAGACATAATCAAACATATGTGCGGGATCTGCCTTTTCATAAGCTTCCATACGATCAATTGCATCATTTAATTCTTCTTCAATTTCCGCTTCTATCTTTTCAACCCATGTTTCATCCCACAGACCGTTGTTTTTCATAAAACGTTCTAAGCGTAAAATTGGATCTTTTTCTTCTTTTACATCATTAATACTCTCTTGATTACGATATTTCGTCGGATCATCTGCAGTCGTATGTGGACCAAATCGAATCGTTACTGCCTCAATTAACGTCGGTCCCCCTCCGTTACGAGCACGTTCGAGTGCTTCTTGTACTGCTATATATACAGAGAAAACGTCCATTCCATCGACCCGAACCCCCGGAATTCCATATGCTACAGCTTTTTGAGCAACTGTCTCAGAATTCATCTGTTTTTCAATCGGAACTGATATCGCGTATCCATTATTTTGGTTAAAAAAGACGACAGGTGCTTTAAATACACTCGCAATATTGATCCCCTCATGAAAATCTCCTTCAGATGTTGCACCATCACCAAAATACGCAATCGTTGCATTTTTCGTCCCTTTATACTGCTCTGCCATCGCCGCACCAGTAGCATGTGGTAACTGTGTGGCAATCGGAATTGCCGCTGGGAATATTTTCTTCGTTAATGAAGGTACACATCCTTCCACTCGCCCATTCCAATGTAGTAATAACCGATCCATATCTGCACCAAACGTTAATGTTGCCCCATGATCCCGATATGTTGGAAACATAAAATCATCTTCCCCTAACGCTAAAGCACTTCCTACTTGTGATGCCTCCTGCCCATAAAACGGCACATATGTCCCAATCCTACCTTGACGTTGTAAGGCGACACCTTTTTTATCGTACGTTCGCAAACGCATCATATGGTAATAAAAATGTTTCACTTGTTCCTCTGTGACATATTCTTTATATTTCTCATCGACTAATTTTCCCGCTTCATCTATTATCACACGTAATGGAAACTGTTCCTTCATTTGGGCCACCCCTTCTCTTTTTATTCACGTACTTGCCACTTCGGTCTACGATCACGGCTATAAAAATTGTTGCGATGCCTTTGTTCTAACAATGTTTTTTCACATTTTATATTTGCAGCTTCTTCTGTCGTTATTCCATTATTTGTCGCGACTTTATAAACGTCTAACAACGTATCATAAATCGCTTTCGTCTTCCATAACACTCTTTCCGCATTAGGTTCATATAACTCATCTGATACTTGGATTAACCCACCTGCATTTACAATATAATCTGGAGCATACAAAATCCCCTTTTCACGTAATTTCATTGCCATATCCGGTGTTGTTAATTGGTTATTCGCTGAACCAACAACAGCATCAACTTTTAAAGATGCAATGGTCGTTTCGTTTAAAATTGACCCCATTGCACACGGTACAAAAATATGTGCATCGACTTCATAAATTTCTTCACTTCTTACGACATGTACTTTTGTTCCGTGCATTTTTCCTTTTTCAACAATTCGTTCGATCGCCTCATCAAAAATATCTGTCACATATAATGTTGCACCTTGTTCCATTAAATGTTCAGCAACTTTATAACCCACTTTTCCTAATCCTTGAATCGCATAGGATTTATCGCCTAATGTGTTACTCCCGTATAAATAATCATTCGTCGCTTCTAATGCATACACGACACCTTTTGCAGTTGGGATAGATGAATCGCCACTACCACCATATGCTTTAGGGACACCGTTAATAAAATTCGTTTCTTTTAGGGCGTGAACAAAATCATCCATCGTCGTTCCCATATCTGTTCCTGTATAAAAACGCCCATTTAAAGCATCAACATATTGAGCGAATGCACGAAATAATGCTGGTGATTTATCTGTTTTTGGGTCCCCTATAATAACAGCCTTCCCTCCACCAAAATCCAAATCTGCTGCAGCACATTTTTTCGTCATACCTTCTGACAAACGCAACACATCTTCTAATGCATCGTCCACCGTTTCATACGGGTACATACGCGTACCACCCAATGCTGGTCCGAGCGTTGTATCGTGAATCGCGATAATTGCTTGTAAACCCGTCACCGGATCATTACAGAACACTACTTGTTCATGTTCGGACATTTTTTCAAAAATAGACGGAGTCAGTTTTTGTTTTTCTAATTGTTGCATCATCCATTCCCCTTTTTATTTATTTGTCTTTTCATAAAACAGTTCTTTCGCTTTTTCTTTTGCTACGATTGCTTGCACTACTTTTCCTTCCCCAATTAAACCTTCGTCATTATGAATCGTAATATCTGTCGTTAACCTATTCGGTTTAATATTTGTAACAGTCGCAGTTAAAGTTACTTTCGAACCTTCTAATGATGGTGCTAAATGTTTCACAACCACTTCCGCTCCCATACCTACCTCATCTTCTTCTAAGTGAGGCAATAGTAGTTTATATGCAACCCACTCCATATGGTAGACCATTGAAACGGTTGAATATGTCGGATGGATGAGCTTTTCCCCAAATTTTGCAAACATTTCTTCCGTTACGGTAAAGCTCATCTGTTCTTGAATGCCTTCCTGTAAACTATCTTTCACGCTTCTCCCTCCATTAAATTCATGTATACGCTTTCAACTTCTACCAAAAGTATATACCGTTGACCGTCGACCGTCAACGATAAATCATATATTATTATATATGTATTTCATATATAATATTCGGTAAATGATGCAATTTATATATAAGTAGTAAAGGAAACTCTTTCATCAGCACGAAAAATGCCTTCGCGATGATTTGTATCTCGCAAAGGCACCATATTAATTTTTTAACTGTTGTAAAATACCGTCCAACCCTCTTTGTACATGTTGCTTCATCGTTTCAGTTGCTCGTACAACATCTTTTTGTTCCATATATAATAATATTTTTTCATGCTCATCAATCAAAGTCGGATAAAACGTCGTTTTTACCATGGAATTACGCATATAATGAATTTTTGTTTTAATCGTTTCTAATAATTGGATTAAATGACTATTTCCAGATGCATTTGTAATAATTGTATGAAACTGTTGGTCTAGTTGTTTCAATTGCATCCCATTATTTAAATAGCGTTCTGTCTCTTCCATATTATTTTTTAACTTTATGAAGGTTTCTTCTGTACCATGTTCTATCGCAAGTTGAACGGCTAAAGCTTCTAAACTTTGTCGACATTGAAAAATTTCAATAATATCTTGTACAGACGGTTCATAAACGACAATAAAATTCCCTTTATGTTCGAGCAGGCCATCATGGACTAATAAACGGATTGCTTCCCTCACTGGTGCACGACTAATTCCAAGCTGTTTTGCAATTTGTGACTCAACAATTCGTTCAGACGGTTTACGTTCACCATCCATAATTGATTTTTTTAAAATCTGATATACTTGCAAATGAAGTAATTCAGGCTTTACAATCTCTCCCAATGATGCACCCCCTCTATGTATGTCATTTTATAATATAGTGTACTATAATTATCGTAAAAGTGACATTAATTCCAATATTATAGTAAAATTATACCGATTGTTTTAGCTGATCCATGAAATAGATACATTATTCCCTCGTACGACAAAATTGTAATTTCTGTTCAATATTCGTTCTCCCTTTGGACACTGGCACTTTTTCTGGGTATCCCATTTGTAAAACGGCCGCAATTTTCACTTCTTGCGGAGACAACCCTAAATCTTTTGCAAAACCTTCCTCATGCATCGACGGAGTAATCGTCCATAACACACCAACACCATACTCCCACGCTGCAAGCTGTACATTTTGTATAAATGCGCAAACAGCTGCATATTCTTCTTCATATCGAACGGGATCTTCTTCAATCGGAAAATAAATAAGTACATGATGTGGAATATCGAATAAAAACTGACGAATGGAATGGATTGTTTTTCGTGCCTTTTCTGTCCCATCTTTTTTTAACACGCCTAAACGAACATAACTATCAATCGTCGCCTGAATGATTCGTTGTTTTCCTTCATTTTCATATACAATTACATTCCATGGTTCTTTCATATAATGGGTCGGTGCCCAAGTTCCATATGTGAAAATTTCTTTCAGTATATGAGGCGGAACATTTTCTTTTTTAAATGAATGAATAGATCTTCTCTCTTTAATCGTCTGTAAAATCGTCACGGAATCCCCCTCTACATAGCTATCATTATGTTATATTATAGCACGATTTATCGGATCAGTTCGTTTGCATTATTTTTATAAGGATGGATGAATTCCTTGCCTTCTAAATAAATTTTCGATCAATAATTCAGCTTAATTTCAGTATATTCGTATAATTTTTTCTCGTTTTCGTTTACACTATTAGTAAGAGCGTTGTTTTTAGAAGGGATGAAGGAAATGTCAAAAATATTAAAACGACACGAAGTAGACGAAGTGACAACATGGGATGTTACATCCTTATTTAAAGATGAAACATTATTTGAAGCAGAACTTGTTTCTGTCGTAGACGATGTCGAAACTGTACTTCAATATAAAGGGAAATTACATGAGGATGCGGAGCATTTATTCGGTGCGATTAAAACATTAGAAACATTGCAAGAACGACTTGTCCGGCTTTCTACATATGCAATGCTACAAATAAGTGCTGATGGAACGAATCCGATACACCAAGCAAATGCAGCAAAAGTATCTGCTAGCTTTGCTGATATCGCGGGAAAACTAGCATTTTTCGAACCAGAAATTTTAGCAATCGATGAAACAACTATTCATCAATATTTGGAAGAAGAACAACAATTACAACCATATAAAAAAATGTTAGAAGACATTTTAGCAAAAAAACCGTACACACTTTTACCAGAGGTGGAGGAAGTACTTGCTTCATTAAGCGATGTGCTTGATGCACCATATATGATTTATGAGCGAAGTAAATCATCTGATATGACATTTAAATCTTTTGTAGACGTTTTAGGAAATACACGTCCAATGTCAGAAGCTCTGTATGAAGACGAATATGAAATGGCAACACGCTCTAATGTTCGAAAACTAGCTTACGATCGCTTCGTTGAAACATTTGATCGTTATAAAAATACATATGCAGCAACATATGCAACGGAAGTACAAAAACAAGTAACATTAGCAAAGGTACGGGGATATGACTCTGTCATTGATATGCTTTTACACGGGCAACAAGTAACGAAAACAATGTATGAAAATCAATTAAATATTATTCAAGAAGAGCTTGCACCACATATGCGTCGTTTAGCAAAACTAAAAGAAAAAATTTATCAATTAGATAAAATTCGCTTTTGTGATTTAAAAGCTCCCATTGATCCTGATTTCGAACCGACGATTTCATTTGAAGAAGCCGAAAAAAATATTGTTGCTGCTTTAGAACCTTTAGGTATAGAATACAGTGCAATAATGAAAAAAGCTTTCTCTGACCGTTGGATTGATTATGCATCAAATGTCGGGAAACAATCTGGTGCATTTTGTGCAAGTCCATATGGAGCACATCCATACATTTTATTAACATGGACAGGAAATGCACGTGGTATGTTTACGTTAGCACATGAACTTGGACATGCCGGACATTTTTATTTAGCGAATGAACATCAAACATTGTTCAATACAGAACCGTCCACCTATTTCGTTGAAGCACCATCCACGATGAATGAACTGTTATTAGCGGAACATCTAATGAAACAAACAGATGACCCGCGTATGAAACGTTGGATTATTAGTGCTTTACTTGATACGTATTACCATAATTTCGTCACTCATTTATTAGAAGGTGCTTTCCAACAAAGAGTGTATACTTTAGCTGAAGAGGGTGTCCCTTTAACAGCAGATGTATTATGCGAAGAAAAAGAGGCTGTAATCCGCAATTTCTGGGGTGATACTGTAGAACTAGATAAAGGGGTTGGCCTAACTTGGATGAGACAACCGCACTATTATATGGGCTTATATCCATACACCTATTCTGCGGGATTAACTGTAGCAACCGCTCAATTACAAAAAATGAAACGTAATGAAGATGATGCAATCCATCGTTGGTTAGAAGTATTACGTGCAGGTGGTACGAAAAAACCGGTTGATTTAATTAATATGTTAGAAATCGATATGACAACGACGGTGCCAATTAAAGAAGCAGTCGCCTATGTTGGTAAATTGATTGATGAACTCGAAAAGAGTTTTGCACCATAATGAATAGGTCGTCCACAATGGTAGTTTTGTGGACGACTTTTTACATGACGTACGATTTTTAGCTTAAAATCGTAAATATTTCAGATTACTTTTTCGGCATGCAATAATAATGAACTGAATTTTTGACACTGTTTGCACACATACCAAGATTAAGCATAGCAAGGAGGCACACAATATGACATATGCCATTTCATTTGAAAATATTTATTTCACTGTCAAAGACCGCCATATTTTAAACAATATTACTGGCAATATTGAAAAAGGAAAAATTACTGCCCTTGTCGGCCCATCTGGTGCTGGAAAATCTACATTATTAAAAATGTGTAATGGGCTACTTTCCCCTACTTCTGGACATATTTTTATCGATGGAGACCCCATTACGTCCTATGAACCGACATTATTACGAAGAAAAGTAGGATTCGCCCTCCAAAATGCACCGATGATTCGGGAAACTGTATACGATAACATCAACTTACCGTATGCTTTAAACGATAAAACAATAAGTGAACAGGAAGCGATAGATTTTTTAGAACTCGTTGGACTACACGAATCCTTTTTACATACATCTATTGATGACTTATCTGGTGGAGAACGCCAACGTGTATCTCTTGCACGTACGCTCGTTCCACAAAGTGACATTTTACTGCTCGATGAAATTACATCTGCATTAGATGAACAATCGATGCTTGACATTGAGCAATTAATCATACACTTAAAAAATGAAAAAAACTTAACTATTATATGGATTACCCATCAAATGGAACAAGCGAAACGCTGTGCAGACAATATATGGGTACTCATGGATGGTAAATTAGAAGAAATTGGGTCGAGCGCTATTTTATCTCATTCAGCGAATGAACGTGTCGAACAATTTTTGCATGGAGGGGTAAAATGACGTATACAACATTAGCTATAACACTTATATTCGTCCTTATTCCACTTCTGTTATCCAAAACATTAAAATTAGAACTGGAAAAAGATGTAACGATTGCTACCATTCGCTCGATTATTCAACTTTTGGCAGTTGGGTACATATTAAAATTCGTTTTTGATTCAGAAAGTTTTCTTTACATAGGATTAATGGTATTATTGATGGTTGTAGCTGCCACAAATAATGCTCGAAAAAAAGGAAATAACATTAAAGGAATTATTTGGAAGGTCGCATTAACATTAATCAGTGTAGAAATAGTTACACAAAGTATTTTACTCGGCTTTGGCATTGTCCCACCTACTGCCCAATACATTATTTCTATTAGTGGGATGATTATTGGAAATTCGATGGTTTTATCTATTTTATTTCTAAACCGCTTCAAAGCAGAATTAGACAATTCACAAGATCAAGTGCAATTATTTTTATCCCTTGGTGCGACGCCAAAACAAGCAATCCATCGCCAACTTATCGATGCCATTAAAGCAAGTATGATCCCGACAATTGAAAGCCAAAAAACGATGGGACTCGTACAATTACCGGGTATGATGAGTGGTCAAATTATCGCCGGTGCCGATCCATTACAAGCGGTGCAATTCCAATTGCTTATCTTGTTTTTATTATTAACGACAGCCGCAATGACCAGCGTTATATTAGGATTTTTAGTGTATCCAACACTTTTTAATAAACAAATGCAATTTTTAAAATTTATGTAGGAAAGGATTTGGACATAGTGCAATATGATGTCACAGTAATTGGTGGCGGTCCATCTGGTTTAATGGCAGCCATTTCTGCTGCAGAAACTGGTGCAAAAACATTATTAATTGAAAAAGGACAAAAACTCGGAACAAAACTGGCAATCTCAGGTGGAGGACGTTGTAATGTCACAAATCGCCTCCCAGAAGATGAGGTCATTCGACACATTCCAGGGAACGGAAAATTCCTTTACAGTGCTTTTTCTATTTTTAACAATTATGATATTATCGATTTCTTTGAAAATTTAGGTGTCGGTTTAAAGGAAGAGGATCATGGGCGTATGTTCCCAATATCCAATTCCGCTCAATCTGTCGTCCAAACGTTAATTGATCGCCTTCATACATTAGGTGTGACTGTAAAATTAAACCATCCTGTCGAGGCAATCCATTATGATGAGGAGGCCCATACTGTTATTTTGCAAAACGAGAAAAAAATAACGACAAAAGCGATCGTCATAGCGGTTGGTGGAAAATCTGTCCCACATACAGGATCAACTGGGGATGGTTATGCTTGGGCAAAAAAAGCTGGCCATACGATTACAGAACTATACCCGACTGAAGTCGCTTTAACTTCAAAGGAAAAATTTATTCGTGACCGCACATTACAAGGGTTGTCACTTCGTGATGTAGCTGTTTCCGTTTTAAATAAAAAAGGAAAAGTGATTGTCACACATGAAATGGATATGGTGTTCACACATTTCGGTGTATCTGGGCCTGCCATTTTACGTTGCTCTCAATTCGTCGTAAAAGAATTGATGAAAGGCGCAAAAAAAGTTACATTACAAATCGATTTACTCCCACATATTTACGAACATGTATTAACAGAAACGTTCACATCAGCCGTACAAATAAATGCGAAAAAATCATTTAAAAATATTCTTCGAGAAGTAACCGAGTTACCAGAACGAATGGTGAGTTTCTTATTGGAACGAGTAGAAGTCGAGGAAACGACAAAATGTGGGAATATCCAAAAAGATACATTGCTTCACATGATTCAATTGCTTAAAAATTTCACTTTTGATGTACATGGTTCCTTATCGATTGAAAAAGCATTTGTAACGGGTGGCGGTATATCTACAAAGGAAATCGTCCCGAGTACTATGGGATCAAAATTGATGGAACGATTATTTTTCTGTGGAGAAATATTAGATATTCACGGTTATACAGGTGGATACAATATTACTTCTGCCCTCGTGACGGGGAGACTTGCCGGTACAAACGCTGCATATGAAGGATTAGCTTAGACATTCATTACCATTCCTCTCCTGGTTTGGTAATTTTTAGGTTAAATTGTCAGAATTATTAACAAATTCAATGTAATTATCCACATTTTTGTGGATAATTACGATTATATATCTTTTATTAAAGCTGTTAAGTTCGCTGTTAACACTTTTTCATCGTTCTGATTGTACGTCGTCATTTTACACGTAACAAGCCCACGACCACCTTTTATTGCTTTTTTATCTGTTATTTTCACGATAACACGTAGCAGATCGTCAGGATATACAGGTTTTCGGAAAGTCACTTTATCCATTTGACGCCCAGCAATGATTTCATCACCATATATTCCTACTTCTATCCATAATTTAAATGAAATATTTAATGTATGGATCCCTGAAGCGATAATCCCACCAAATTCTGTTTCATTCGCACGTGCCTCATCTATGTGCATATACTGTGGATCAAATTTACGTGAGAAGGCTTGAATTTCCTCTAACGTCATTCGATATGAAGCTGTTTCATAGCTCTTTCCAATTTCAAACTCAGAAAACTTCATTTTCATTACTCCTTTTTCCTATAAACATACACATATCGTACTACAGATATAGGGAATAATCATCTTCTCCTTTTCATTCCAACTTCTATCTCTTATAATGAATGTAACGTATCGGCACAAAGGAGCGATGGCATGTTTCGTAGACGAATGAAGCATACACAACGATTTCAAGAAGTATTAAATACATTTCTAAAAAATGGTTTTAGCCACTTTTTATTTCGAATTGGTTTAACCGATCGAAAAAAATATTCCGAAACATCAGATATGAACTTACAAGATATTGGTAGTAAGTTACGTGATACACTACAACAACTAGGTCCAACTTTTATAAAGTTAGGGCAAATCGCTAGTTCTAGAAATGACTTAATCCCAAAGGAAATTACAGACGAATTAGAAAAATTACAAGACGATGTGTTTCCAATTCCATATGAAAAAATTGAAGCGACGTTGGAAGAGGAATTACATGCTCCTATCCACGTACTGTTTGCACATTTTAATATAGAACCGATAGCGACAGCCTCCATCGGACAAGTACATATTGCTACCTTACATACAGGAGAAGAAGTTGCTGTAAAAATTCAACGCCCAAGCATTGAAACAACGATGCAAACCGATTTAGAAATTTTACACGATTTCGCGAAGTTTTTAGAAGATCATTTTGCATGGGCTCGTGCCTACCAATTACGTGATATGGTCGATGAATTTGCGTTTTCATTAAAAAATGAATTAGATTACATGAATGAAGGACGTAATGCAGAAAAAATTGCTAAACAACTGGCAGACAATGAAGCTGTACATGTTCCAATCATTTATTGGCAATATACAACGAAGAAAGTACTCACGATGGAAATGATCCATGGAATAAAAGTGAACAACTATGACAAATTAGAAGCACATGATTATGATAAACGAAAAATTGCTAAAACGATTACAGATGCAATGTTTGAACAAATTTTTATTGATGGTTTTTTTCATGGAGATCCACATCCAGGAAATATTTATATTTTACCGATGAATCGTGTCGTCTTTTTAGATTTTGGTATGGTCGGTCAACTAACAGAAGAAATGCGCTATCACTTTACATCACTCGTCATAAATTTACAGTTAGGAAATGCTAAAGGAATCGTGAAGACCTTTGGTAAATTAGGGATGATGACGAGCGAAACAGATCGGAGTTCCCTATTACGCGATGTAGAATATTTAATCGCAAAATATTATGACATACCGATGAAGCAAATTAAGCTTGGCGCGGTAATTAAAGAGGTGTTCGATATCGCATATGAACATGAATTGCAATTACCGAATGAAATTTCTATTTTAGGAAAAACAATCATCACTATTGAAAAAATCATTTCTGGATTGGATCCCACTTTCAGTATCATGTCAGCCGTGGAGCCTTTTGGTAAACGACTTATTCAGGAAAGAATGCAACCGTCTTTCATTGCGAAAAAAACGTGGGAACAAGTAATGGATAATGCGGAAATTTTATCTGAGTTACCACAAGATGTGAAAGATGTTGCAACGACACTGAAAAAAGGCAAACTCCGTTTTGATATCAATGTATCTGACTTACCTTTTTTTATGCGACGACTTGATAAAATTAGTAATCGTCTCTCATTTAGTATTATTTTATTGTCATTCTGTATTTTAATGGTCGGCCTAATCGTTGGTGCAGCTATTTCAGGTCAAACAACATTATTATGGCGTTTGCCAGTCATTGAAATCGGTTCTGTCATCGCCTTTTTACTGTTTTTACTCATATTGTTTTCTATCTTCCGCTCTGGTCGAATGTAGCCTCTTGATTCGCTATCGTTTGGGCATACGCCAGTGAAAAGAACAAAGATTTAATATGGAGGTACTCCTACATATTAAATCTTTATGTGTGTTTAGTCGGGCTCTTGTCAAGTTGATCGAGTTGATTATTATATTCGCAAGTTGTGCGCGATTTCTAGGAACACTTGCGAAATTATGACGTATATCCGCAAGTTGTGCGTGATTTTCTCAAACTCTTGCGAAATTATTACGTATTTCCGCAAGTTGAGCGTGATTTCTGCGAACACTTGCGGAATTATCTCGGATATTCGCAAGTTATGCGCGATTTCCACCAACTCTTGCGGAATTATTACGTATTTCCGCAAGTTATGCGCGATTTCCTCTAACTCTTGCGGAATTATCTCGTATATCCGCAAGTTATGCGCGATTTCCACCAACTCTTGCGGAATTATTACGTATTTCCGCAAGTTATGCGCGATTTCCTCTAACTCTTACGGAATTATTACGTATTTCCGCAAGTTGAGCGTGATTTCTGCAAACACTTGCGGAATTATCTCGGATATTCGCAAGTGAACAACGATTTCCACTAACTCTTCTGAAATTATAATGTACTTTCATAAATTAAATCACCACTCCAGCAAACTTTTACTTCATACAAGCTTAAACTCATTTTATTACACTAATTTTTGTCCACAATTACCACAGAAATTTGCGCCACCTGTTTTCGTTCCACAGTTCGGACAGAAATTCGGTGCGGCACTATCTCCGGATGATTGCCCCTGTTGTTGGCCACTGCCAGCCTGCTGTTGCTCACTCTCTCCTTTAGAACTACCAGCATTAGTATGATCAATCATATCTTTCGCAATATTCATTCCCATCATCATACTAGCCATATCAGACGCCGTACCACCGCCTTGCATGTTGCCTGATGTCATTCCATCAACCATTTCTATCTGTTGATATTTGCCAACATCTCCAACCATACTATGGGAGGCTGATTTTTTAATTTTATCTGCAATTTCTTTCGGATAATTAAAGTCCATAATATGAAAACGAGTAACCGTTAAACCGTCTTCCATTAATTGCATATCTAAATCTTGTTGAATCCCGCGACCAATTTCCTCGGCATTTACTTGTAAATTAAACATATCCTTTCCTTCACGGCTAATCCACTTCATTAATAATGGGGATAAAGCAGAATTAATTCGTAAACGAACATCTTCCACGACATAATTACTGCGGACTCCAGCAATTTTATCAATTAAAGCAACATAATCATTTACTTTAAAATGAAATGTTCCATTCGCACGAATTGGCAAGCCCCCTGGTAAACCTTCAGCAGGAATCATAATCGGACTTTTCGTTCCCCATTTCACAGTAAATTCTTTCGTATTAACAAATAACACTTCCACACGCATACCAGAATTGAAACCAAATTTAAATCCCTTTAATGTCGATAAAAATGGAATAATATCAGAATCAATATTATAATCTCCTTCTTCTTCAAACACACCTTCGATTTTTCCTTGATGGAAGAAAATGGCATCCTGTCCAGGACGAATAATTAATTTTGATCCTTTTTTAATTTCATTATTTTGCCATTTCCAAAAAATCATATCTTCCCGAAATTCATCCCACTCTACAACATTCGCTAATTGTCCTCTAAAAAATCCCATTTGAACTTCCCCTCTCAACTAAAATTTCCCACTACTTCTACTTCTAGAAAAACCTCCACTAGTACGCCCTATGCTTCCACCAGAACTACCACCGCCACCTTTATTTTGCTTTGGCTTGCGACGTTTTGTGACGGTCGTACGTATATATCGGTCACGTTTTCCTAAAATTTCCGAATTATTTGAATCAAGATATGTCCCTGCATTTGTTGTCATGCGTGGGTTCATTCTAAATAACATTGCCCCTACAACAACGCCACCTAAAATCAGTGCTATAACAAACTGAACAGACGTTTTGTATATTGGATTATTCGGATTTACCCCAGGTTTAAATTTCATATATTTGTCAGTAAGATAGATAACATTCGTAAATGCCTCTATATAGTTCCCATTCGTTAAATCACTCGTTATTTTATCGCGAATCATCGTCAGTCGATCTGGATCCAAATGCTCTTTCACATCACTATGAGCATCGATGACAACCCGACGTCCGATCATATCAACTCCTACTAAAACCGCTCTCCCATGTGCCTTATCATATCCAGGAGCTTTTTCATCATAAAAATCGTCCATATAATTACCGATAAAAGTAGATTCATCCTCACGAGTAAAGAAAATAAAATCAATATGTAATTTTTCCCCATATTCCGCTGCAATTGTTTCTAACTCTTCAATATGCAAATCAGATAATAAATTTGCTTCATCATATACATGTGTCGTTGCGGGATTTTCGGCAGCAACTGGTAGTGGTAGTAATGCAACTAGAAACAGAATAGTCAAGGACCATACAAGTTTTTTCATTACCAAAACACCCCACTAACTGCAAATGCGACCGATTTAATGACGGCAAATGCCCCTACCGAAATACCGCTAAACCAATAGGCAACTTTTCGTTTAGATATTGGTGGTTTTCCGACAACCTTTCCTGTTTGACCGTTCATCGCAAATGTATGTTGTTGTTTATCCAAATTATAATAAACCATCCAAACAGGAAATAAAGCATATTGTGCACGTAAATTCTTCGTATTAATATCTTCATTTTTCGTCGTAATTGTCGCATATCCTGGCATCGTTGATTTCGTATATGTTTGAGCAAACTTCCTTACTCGTCCTTTTACACGCGGAAATAAATCCTTATCATCGTAATTATATTTTTCCGCTAAATAACCTACTAAATACGGTGTCTTAAATGTTTCTAGATCATTATAATGATAAGGTTCTAACTTATCCATAATGTCATCCGCCATTTTTTCAGATGCATCCGCTGGTACTCGACTATAATATAAATCAAGCTTTCGGTAAATATCGTAATATTTCGTTTCCGTATAAATATAATCGCCTCTAGAATATGTTCGCACTTTCGTTCCGGTTCCACGAAATTCTACTTTACTATTTATATCGTAAATCCAAAACGGTACATACATGCCCGTAATATTTTCAATACGATTTGCTGTCATAAATCCTCGTGGTGTTAAAATACCTTTTCTACACCATTTCACAAATGCTTCCTGTGCTTGTTGTTTGTTTATTTTAAAAGGTATGACTTTTTTTGGTGCCAATTTCCCTGTTAATCGGTCTCCTAGAACGACAGCCGCTTCACAAAAACTACATGAAGTAGCTGTCGTATCTGCATCGGTTATAACAATCGCACCACAGTTTTCGCAGTGATATTCTTTCACTTCCTCATCATCTGCAAATGCCTGCTCAATATAAGCGTCATCATATGTTTCAATATTTTCCTGATGTCCACAACTACTACATGACAAACTACCAGATTCGGTGTCATATGTCATATCATCGCCACAGTTCGGGCATTTATAATGTAATAACAAGAAAATCCCCCCTTTATATAAAAAAATCGTAACGAATCCGCTACGATCTTTTCCTTGTATACTCGATTATTCGTCTTTTTCTGCCATTCTAGCTTTTAATGCAGCGAGTTCATTCTCTACGTCATTATTAGTTTGGTCATATTTAGCTGTTAAATTTTCTACCTCATTCGAATCACCTTGATTCAATTCAGCCATTGCATTTGCCTCATCTAAAGATTGGTTAATCTTTTGTTCTAAACGATCAAAATCTGAAATCGAGGCATTGGCACCCTTCGCTGATGCCCCAATCTCATTCATTCTCGCCTGAGTTTTTGCCACAGCTGCTTTCCCTTTTAACATCGCTCTTCTAGACTCTAACTCTTGTACATCATTTACTAATTTATCATGCATTTGGCGCATTTGCGTTGTGTTCGCCTGAGCAATCTCTGCTGTTTTCTGTAATTCAGCAAGCTTCGTTTCTAATTGTTGTTTTCTTTCTAAAAACTTACGCGCATCATCTTCATTCTCTGCTTCTAACGCCTTCATTGCGTAAGATTCCATTTTATTTACTTCACTTTGGCATTCTTGTAATTCACGTTTTGCACGTTTTTCTTCTGCCATTATTGTCGCCGTTTCTGACTTCACTTCACGCAAATCTTTATCTAGATTACGTAAATATTGATCGATCATTTTCTCCGGGTCTTCTGCTTTATCTAATAATGCATTTATATTACTAGACATAATATCTTTAAATCTCTTCAAAATACTCATCTTTCTGCCTCCTATGTATATTCACTCATTATTACACCATATTTTACAGTAAATCACATTAATAGGAAAGCGTTTTTATGAAAAATTCATATAAATTTTTCTTTACTAATTTTTAAGACGATCTCGGTGCAACAATAATGCAATCATGATACTAACAAGCACGACAACAATTAAATAGAAGAATGAAAGTTGTGGAAATGCATCAATAAACCATCCACCCATAATTGGTCCTAATATACTTCCGACACTAAAAATAATTCCGATAAAAATATTTCCAGCCGGAATTAAAGATACCGGAAGGAGGTCTGCCATATAACTAATTCCTAATGAAAATAAGGACCCGACAAACATCCCAGCTACGGAAAAAGTAATAAATAGTCCGAGTAAAGAATCTTCATAAATACTTGCACAAATAAAACTAATAATCCCTAGCGCGATGGAAATAAGTAAAACTTTCCTTCTTCCAAGTACATCACTCCATACACCTAAAGGAAATTGCATCACAATACTTCCAATGGCAAAACAAGGAATGATGAGTGACAGCATTTCTACATCATGACCTAGACGTAAACCATATACTGGGAAGACGCCGTTCAATGTTGACTCTAAAAATCCATAACCGAATGCCGGTAAAAAGGCAACCCAGGCAATCGCAAATGTCTTCATAAATCTACTCGTTGTCGAATTGACCGTTTGAAACTCTCCTTCTGTTTCATGTGGCCATTCATTTTTCACAAAAAACATTAAACTCCAAACGAATAAACTTAATACTCCTGAAATGATAAATGGTAAGGCTTCATGAATAACGAGAAGTCGTGTCATTAATGGACCAATTGAAAAACCTAACGCAAAACTTAATCCATATAAAGCGATACTCCGTCCCCGTGTTTGTTCGGACACAGTCGTTGTAATCCACGTTTGTGACCCAAAATGTAGCATATTATCGCCAATTCCAATAATCATTCTTAAAATGAACCAAAATGTTAACGAATGCCAAAGTGGAAATAAAAAGAAAGATGTAAAAACGAGAATTCCACCAACGAAAATTAATGGTTTAAATCCATATTTTTGAATTGGCTTTTCCATAAATGGGGATGCAATTAAAATACCGATATATAATGATGTTGCATGTAATCCATTGATGGACGATGATACCCCATCTTGTTCGAAAATAATTGCAATTAATGGAAGTAACATCCCTTGTGAAAATCCTGATATTAATACAATTGAAATTAAAATGATGAATCTACCACGTTCTTGTACCATATGCGTTCTCCTCACTAAAAATAACGATAGATGTAAAAAAGCATGAAAGTTATTTTTTTCATAACTTCATGCTTTTCGATCTTCCTTTTTGTCTCCCTCAGAACTAAATGCTTGATCGATTAATGCCAAACAAATAGCTAATACTAACTTTGCTTGAAGAGATAATGAAATCGAAGTCATCACAGAGTCAACGATGACCAAGACTAGAAAATTCCCGGCGAATGATGAAAGTAAAAACATCACTATTTGTTGCCATTTTTTCTCGATATACCCGTTTGAACATTTTGCAAGACCTTCAAAAAATATATCTACTACAAAACCAATACATAAAAATGCAACGACAAACAAAATTAATGAGGTATATGATTCATATTCAATGCCGATTAAATAAAATAGTCCTGCAAACCCAAAGAAAAATAATCCTCCAACAAAAGCAATTGCTACACCGATTAAAAGTATTAGAAGAAGGATTGTGATTAATTTTTCAGTAAAATTCATGAAATGTACATCCTAACTTTTATTTCGCAATCAATTCAAAACTTTCGCACACGACGAGCATATCCTCTTGAAACGGTAACCCATATGCTTTTAAATCCTTTGTAAAAAAGGCCTCATGTTCCTTCCACCAATAAGCATAGGAACGGTCACCTTCTCCTTCATCATATGCGAATTGTGCTGTTACCTCATTCATTGGAGTAACAGTCACTTCCGTTAAACGAATAATAGCTTCCGGTTCATTTACACCGTTTAATATAATACTGTAATCCCCTACTTTTGGCAACGGTTCTTTCTCCAATTCATAAAATATATGACCAGAACATGTAGCTGTTTTTATTCCATCAACGACTAATTTTGCCAAATAATCAGCATCTACACCAAATTGCCATGCTGTAACATTTGTTGGTGCTACTTCCCCTTTTTCATTCCAATAATCTAACCAATATTTTTTAGCTTTCTCATTCATTTTCTTATCACCTAGTTAATGTTTAATTTCAATGCCACCTAACAAAGCAACACCATTTATGTACAATGTTTTGTTTTTCTCCATACCATATGTATTTGTTTTGTTTTCCCAACCGCCTAAAATTGGCGTTCCCTTAATTTCTACATGTACATCTTCAGGTACGATTAATTCCACCCCACCAAGTATCGTTGTTACATTCAAAACAGCACCGTTTTCTGTAAGTTGTGCGTGACGTAAATCTAGTTGAATACCACCTAAAACAGATAAAACAGAACCACCACTCAAATTTTTCGATCCATTTATCGACTCAATGCCAGAGAGAAATGTTGTTAAATGGATTTCGTCTGCTTCATCTAATGCTTGCTTCCATTCCCGTCTAGAAAAAATGATCGATAACCCGAACATAATAAGCAGGAACGGCCATAAAATTTGCCATAGATTGAATTCTATCCATATATTTATTAACAACATTATTCCAACGATGAGAAAAATAAGTGCGGGGATAATTGCCTGCATGCCATTTGTCCAAATTTGAATAATTCCTACTAAAATAAAAAAGATTGGCCACCAATTTGCTAAAATGGTCGTAAAATCAAAAAGGTCAAATTGTTGCAACAACAAACCAATTCCAAAAATCACGATTAGAATACCGACAAATCTTTGACCTGACAAATGGATCCCCTCCTAAGATATTTTCTACCCCTTATTATGAACGATGGAAGAAAGAAGCACAATACATTTTTGCAAAGTCTATCTATTCCAACTTAACAAACGAGTAAAACAAGAGTATAATATGAGTTATTATAATATAGGAAGTGAATAAAAGTGAATCATCCAAGTCGAAACGTATACAATTTTAACGCTGGCCCATCAGCACTACCAACAGCTGTTTTAGAAAAGGCCCAGCAAGAATTAACTAACTTCAATCAAAGTGGCATGTCAGTTATGGAGTTAAGTCACCGTAGCAAAACATATGAAACAGTACATAATGAAGCAATTGATCGTTTAAAGAAATTATATGACATCCCAAATGATTATGAAGTTATTTTCGTACAAGGGGGAGCAAGTTTACAGTTCTCTATGATCCCAATGAACTTCTTAACGAAAGATACGAAAGCAGGCTATGTAATGACAGGTTCTTGGTCAGAAAAAGCTTTCAAAGAAACAGCATTATTCGGTACAGGATATGAAATAGCATCATCCAAAGACGATGCATATCGTCATATTCCAACTGTTTCTGCTAAAGATGTAAATGAGGACGACGCATATGTGCATCTCACGACTAACAACACGATTTACGGAACACAATGGCAAGTATTTCCTAATTTCGGAAATGTACCTGTCATAGCAGATATGTCGAGTGATATTATGTCCAAACCAATCGATGTAAGCAAATTCGATATGATTTATGCTGGTGCACAGAAAAACCTTGGTCCTTCCGGTGTAACAGTCGTTATTATTAAAAAATCTTTACTAGAAAAAGCGAACGAACAAGTTCCGACCATTTTAAAATACCAAACACATGTCGATAGCAACTCTCTCTACAATACGCCACCAACATTCGGTATTTATATGTTAGGCGAAGTATTAAAATGGATTGAAATGCAAGGTGGACTTAAAGCTGTTCAAAAAGTCAATGAAGAAAAAGCTACTTATATTTATGATGTAATTGATGAAAGCAATGGTTTTTATATTGGACATGCAGACAAAGCAAGTCGTTCACTCATGAACATTACATTCCGCTTAAAAGATGAAACATTAGAAAAGCAATTTTTAGAAGAAGCTGCTGAAAAAGGATTTGTCGGTTTAAATGGTCACCGTTCTGTCGGTGGTTGTCGTGCATCTACATACAATGCAGTTCCAACAGAAGCTTGTCTTGCATTAAGCGAATTTATGAAAGAATTCCAAGCGAAACATGCATAGTAAAAAAACTCCTCACAATCGTGGGGAGTTTTATTTTTATATTGCTCTTTTCACTTTTC
Organism: Pseudogracilibacillus sp. SO10305; assembly: GCF_037072005.1. NCBI lineage: Bacteria > Bacillati > Bacillota > Bacilli > Caryophanales > Bacillaceae > Pseudogracilibacillus > Pseudogracilibacillus sp. SO10305. The sequence continues at coordinate 210,510 of NZ_JAXHDE010000002.1, forward strand.
CTTGTGATTGATCAATAATATATCCAATAATAGCAATTACAAATGCTGGAACGACCCAACCGAGCCCATCCGCATATAAAGGTAAGTAACCAAATATATTTTCGATTATATTAATATGTATTTCAAAGAAATCTAATACACTTAAAATTGCAAATATAGAAGTAACAATCATTGAACCGACATACATCTTTCTACTCTCACCAATCATCGGTTGAATACACGCAAGTATAATTAAAACAATTGCAAATGGATAAATAAATACTAAAATAGGTGTAGCAATTGCTAAAATTGTATTTAAACCTAAGTTTGTAATTAGCATTCCAACAACTACAAACAAGAAAACAAATTGTTTGAATTTTAATTTCGGATATATTTCATGGAAAAAACTTGCACATGCATTCGTTAATCCAACAGAGGTTGTTAAACAAGCAAGTAATACTATGACACCAAATAACACACTTCCTGTGCCTCCAAATAACACTTTCGATGCATATACTAAAATATCTGCACCATTCGTCATTTCCACATCATATGTAAGTACACGGCCAATCCAGCTTAAAGATAAGTAAACTAAAATAAGCCCAATCGAAGAAATAATCCCTGCAAATGCTGTACCTTTAATAATATCTTTCTTTTCATTTACGCCCATTAACTTTAACCCATTAATTACGACAATTCCAAACGCCAATGCAGCGATGGCATCCATCGTAAAATATCCTTCTAGAAAACCGGTTAAAAATGGTGAAGATTCAAATTTTGCATCTGGTACACGACCTTCATAATTCAATTTCATAAAGGCTTGTACGAATAAAATAGTTAACACGATTAATAATGCTGGTGTTAAGATTTTCCCAATATTGTCAATCATCTTTTTCGCATCAACACTTAAAAAGTAAGTGATTGTAAAAAATATTAATGTAAAAATGAACAAGGCCATTTTGTTTTCAACGACAAAAATTTGGGTAAAACCTAGTTCGTATGCAACACTCGCAGCTCTTGGAATGCCATATAGTGCCCCGATAGATAAATATACTAACATGGCAAAAATGACACCGAAAAGCGGACTTACACGACGCCCAATTTCTAGTAATCCATCATTTGAAAATGACACAGATAATACTGCTAAAAAAGGAATACATACAGCCGTCAATAAAAACCCGATAATCGCAGGTGTAAAATAATCTCCCGCCTGCATCCCAACTAAAGGTGGGAATATTAAGTTCCCAGCTCCAAAGAACAAGGAAAATAACATAAAACCTAATACGACGATATTCTTTTTATTCACTGAAATCCTCCTAAAAACCTTGCTACGTTTCTGCCTTCTATTAAATTGATTTCCTTTTCTGAAAATTTAAACAGTTTAGGTTGAAAAATAGCGAATGATAGAGCTTTTTTTATGGTTTAAAAAAAGCCGACAAAAATAAATTTACCACTTATTAATTTAATAGTCAAACAACGTGAATGAAGAAGTTATAAAAATTGTTGAATAATACCAATTATTGTGTAAAAAGAATGAACGCCTACGATATATCATCGTTTAAACAAAGTTTTATAAAGAAAGGTAGCTTTGCGTCTGCCTATTTTTCATATCAATCACGCTCCCTTTTCTTCCTTTCATATAATAACAAAAACACCTCTAGAATTAGATAATCATCTAACTCTAAAGGTAATTTTAGTTAATCACATAGCCCGCTTCCTCTAACTGATTCACAGTAGCTTTTAAGCTAATTCCTTTTTTAATATTCCCATCAAATTGAATTCCTGGAACTTCCTTTAAGGCATCGATATCTACTTCATCAAAATCAACCGACAATGTTTCATAGACACCTTCTTCTAAAAATTCCACATCGTACGTTAACCCTTCTACTTTTCGATATTGTGCGATCACATCATTAAAGGCTACTTCGGCTGATGCTTTACTTGATACACCATAATGATCATAAGATGCTTCGTTTTCAGTTGTTTGTGTGTGTACCTTATCTCCATCCGCTTCTAACGTAATCGTGTTCGTTAGTTCGTCTGATGGCAACTTCATCGTTACGATATTTTTGCCATTTTCATCAAAATCAAATCCTAGATTTTCATCTTTGTCACTACAAGCAATCAATATTATCGCAATGGTAGCAACTAAACATCCTATCCATAATCGTTTCATTTTCATTACTCCATTCTCCACTAATCATACAATTATTTTATCATGGAATCATAATAGAAGGATGGGGAGATTAAGACATTTTTATTACAAATTCCCATAAAAAAATCGATGCATAAACATATGCATCGACTTTTCTATTATTCTACTTTTTCGAAACCTTCTTCTTCTAGGTTCTCTACCGTTTTCTCTAAGCTAATGTAGTCACTTTCTTCTTCTCCAAAGTCAAAACCAGCGTCTTCTAATTCTTTTAAATCTGCTTCTTTATAATTTACTTCCATTACTTGTTCAAATTGATCATCTTGGAATTCATTTGAGACTTTCACACCTTTTAGTCCCTCTAATTCTTCTGATTCACTTTCGATGTCATCTTTTAACATTTCTTCAGCCATTTCTTTCGATTCAACTCCCATTGCATCATATGGGAATGTCATCGTAACTTTTTGATTTTGAACTTTGTCTCCTTTAGCAGACATTTCAACTGTTGCTTTAATGCCCATTTCTTCCATTTCGTATGTAACATCTGTAGCTGCTCCACACGCCGCTAGCACCATTAATGCAAGCGCCATAAACATTACTGATAATTTCTTCATTCTGTCCCCTTCTTTCCAATTACAACATTCATCAATATGAATATGTATAATTATAATATTTTAATCACATAAATACACTCTATATTTCTATGAAATAAAAGTCAATTAATTCTATAAAATTTATATGTTCCCCTAAGATACAATATGTTTTTTATGTAAAAATGTTCGTTCAAAATAATTCGCAACAAAAGCACCTATTGTTAAATTAATTATCATATTAAGTACGGAAGGTACTGCAGCAAGTGTCGTTAAATGTTCCGTCGCTAATGTCGCTGATAGTGCTGTATTACATATACCTGTATGAAAGCAAATAGAAATCGCATATTCTTTCGGTACTTTCAGCCACTTCCGCGCCAAAACATATCCTAAATACATTGGTATCATTACTTGAAGAGCTACAGCAATAAAAATAACTGGCAAATGAATAAGGTTTTCTTCCAATGTCGGTTGCGCTTTTGAAACGACAGCTAATACGATAACAAATAAAGCCAACTGCGAAAAAATGGAAGTATGTGGACGGACTCGTTTTACAACGTTTGAACATTTCCACTGTGCAAACAATCCTAAAAATAGTGGAATAAAAACGACAACGATTATATTTAAAAATAAAGCCCAAAAATCGATTGGTATTATTTGACCGACCGTCGCTTGCATGAGGGATGGAGTTAAAATTGGGGATACAATCGTATCTAATGTCGCCATCGTAATACTTAATGCAACTTCTCCACCGGCAATAAATGTATATAAATTAGCAGAAGTTCCACTCGGTACTGTGCCAGCTAATACGATTCCCGAAGCAATCTCAGGCATTTTTTTCATAAATAATAGAGCGATTAATAGTGATATCCCTACTGTAACAGTCCACTTTAATAAAAAACCATAAAAAGCATACTTCGGACTTTTTATCACTTTTATTATTTGTTCTGTTGATAATGACATACCCATTAAAAAAAAGATTAAACCTAAACAAAACTCAGTCCATCCTTGAATTAGGATGAATGTATGCGGTATAGCATATGCAAGGATAGAAAAAACGACGAGCCATATCGGCATAAACCTAGATATAGCTGTCGTTATGATGTGTATCATACGTTCCAAACGAATCCCTCACTTCTAGACAGCCTTTTCAAAAATAAATGTTTGATTTTTCGTTTCTTTCCACCGGACCTTCTCTCCAATCGAAACAGCTTCTTGAATAAATGCTGTAATCCGTAAATTCTCTGTTAACTGTATTAACGCAACTGTATATGGAGCAAAATCTACGTATTCCGGAGGTGCAACCCGAATAATTGTAAAACTGTAGACGGTACCATTTGTCGGTAATGTAAATAATTCAAAAGTTTGTGATTGACATATTGGACAAAAACTCGTTTTTGTTATACTTTCAGCGTGACAATTTTTACATCGATAACCTTGCATCTTAGTTCACCCTTTCTAAAATATGAACGGTTGAATACGCACCTGTCCCACCTAAATTTTGTGCTAAAGCTAATTTTGGTTGTTCGACCTGATTCGGTGCCTTCCCTCTTAATTGAAGTACAAGCTGATGAATTTGCGCCACTCCAGTAGCCCCAATCGGATGTCCTTTTGACAATAGTCCTCCACTCGTATTAATTGGCACATCTCCAGTAAAAGCCGTTCTACCTTCCTCTAATGCAATAAAACCTTCTCCCCGTTTAAAAAATCCAAGTGATTCCGATGATACGATTTCCGTCATAGAAAAACAATCATGTATTTCAATGACATCAATATCTTCAGGACCTACCCCTGCTTTTTCATAAGCTAATTGTCCAGATGTTTTCACCGCTTCCAATGTAAGTAAATCATCAATATTTTGCATTTGTGTCGGGCCTGAGCTCTGCGCACTTGCGCGGAATTTCACGTTTGAAGGTGTTCGTGAAATAATAATGGCGCTCGCTCCATCTGTCGTTGGAGAACAATCAAATAAACCAAGTGGATCTGTAATCATTCGAGATGCCATAATTTCTTCCATCGACGTTTCTACTCGAAACTGTGCCAGTGGATTGCGGATCGCATGGTTTCTATTTTTTAACGCTACTTTTGCTAAATGTTCCTTCGATGCACCCGTTTCATAAAAATAACGATTAGCAATAGTCGCAAAAAATCCCGGGAACGTTAGTCCTGCATGTTTTTCATTTGATTCATTGTCCATAGCAGCGTTGATTGCTTTTGTCACCTCTCTAGTTGAAATATGTTTCATTTTTTCCGCTCCGGCAACTAGAACTGTATCATATTCGCCACTTAAAACACCTATATAAGCCTGCCTTAAAGCTATACCGCCTGATGCACATGCACCTTCTACTTTCATCGTTGGAATGGTCCCTAACCCTAAATCATTGGCCATAATTGCCCCTAATATTTCTTGGTTATAGACAGAACCACTCATAAAATTACCGACAAAAACCGCATCAATCTTTGGGTGTCCTGCATCTTGAATAGCCTCTTCTGCCGCCTCAAGTAACATTCCTTTTAATGTTTTATCTGGAAACTTTCCAAATGAAGTCATCCCAATGCCATTCACATAAATATCCATTTAATTCACCGCCTTATTCTCAAATATTATATAGTATATTTTACAATATTTCCCACTACTACTTGCATATACACATACGATTAACTTTTCCTAAAATGCTAATAAATCGCTATATACCATCATATTCATCTTCTTATTACATTAACATTTTTCAGAAATTTCTGCTATTAAACTTATACAAATATACAGAGATTTTGTACAATGCACTAAACCCCAAAAGTTGGATCCTAGGCCAACCTTTTGGGGTTCACATTAGTTTAATATCTTTTTAGAAACTATAATGTTCATACTACTAAAAAATAATTACTGCTAACAATCCGAACAGGAATAGCGGAATGTTGTAATGTAAAAATGTTGGTACACAAGTATCCCAAATATGGTGATGTTTCCCATCAGCATTTAGACCGGAAGTTGGTCCAAGCGTAGAGTCACTTGCCGGAGAACCTGCATCTCCTAGTGCTGCAGCTGTTCCAATTAATGCTGCCCCTGCTACTGGTGAAATTCCTGTTGCAATAAATATTGGTACGTATAATGCTGCTAAAATAGGAATCGTACCGAAAGATGTTCCTATTCCCATCGTAATTAATAATCCAACTAATAGTAAGAATAAACCGATTAAAAAGTGAGAATCTCCTACAATTCCGATTGTTGCTTCTACTAATTCGTCGATATGTCCTGTTTCCTTTAAAACAGAAGCATAACCTGAAGCGATAAGCATAACGAAAGCAATCATTCCCATCATGCCGACCCCTTCGTTCACAACTTTATCCCCTTTATAAAACTCAACGACACGTGTCGCAAACATAACAATAATCCCTGCTAAAGCACCTAATACTAATGATTCTGTCACTAATTGAATAATAAGTGCTGCAATGATTGCCAAAATTGTAAATACATGCCCTAAATTAAATGATACTTTTTTCACGTCCGTAATACTTTCAGCCATATCGATATCTGTTAACTTCTGATCGCCTTCTACTTCTTTTGGTGCACGATCTTTTCGATACGTAATAAGTAATGCAAAAAGTAACCCGACAATCATTGCTGCTCCTGGAAGCATCATCGCTTTTGTCACTTGCCCTAATGCTATATCAATTCCATTATCATTCATCTCATCTACGACAATCCCTTGGAAAATGAGTCCGAATCCTACTGGAATCGTAATATATGGAAATTTCAATCCAAATGTTAATGCAGATGCAACAGCACGACGATCCAATTTAATTTTATCAAATAATACTAATAATGGCGGAATTAAAATTGGAATAAATGCAATATGTACTGGTACAATATTTTGTGAAAAACATGCAATAATTGCAATAGAAAACGCTAATACTAATTTTCTTCCTGAGAAAACAGCTAACATTTTATTAACTAAAATATGTGTAATTCCTGACATTCCAATCATAACAGCAAAAATCCCTAGTAAAATATAACTTAGCGCTGTTTCTGATTGACCTCCCATACCACCAATCATAATAGATGCTGATTCTACAATCCCCATTCCAGATACAACACCGGCTGTTAGCGCAGCAATGATTAGTGCAAATAAAACGTTGATTCTAACTAAACTTAACACAACCATCACAATGACACTAATAACAACAGCATTTGTGAACATACTTTCCCTCTCCCTTCATTAAAACGCTTACAAATATTATGTTAAAATATTGCACACATATAAATTTGGCACTACACTGATATCTCTATATTATTCAGTGTAGCACCAAAATATATGCATACTTTTTCTCTGAATCTATTATACTACATAATAGTGAAAAACCTAATTATTTTTTCATTGGAATGTGAACGCCACGTTCTTCCGCTACTTCTAAAGCACGACTATATCCTGCATCTGCATGACGAATTACACCCATTCCAGGATCAGATACTAAGACTCGATTAATTCTTTCAGCTGCTGCTTCTGTTCCATCTGCAACTAATACTTGACCAGCATGCATAGAGTAACCCATTCCTACTCCTCCACCATGGTGTAAGCTAACCCAGCTCGCTCCACCACTCGTGTTTACTAGTGCATTTAATAATGGCCAGTCTGCCACTGCATCGGATCCATCTTTCATTGCTTCTGTTTCACGGTTTGGTGATGCAACAGAACCACTATCTAAGTGGTCACGACCGAATACGATTGGTGCACTTAATTCGCCACTTGCAACCATTTCGTTCACTTTTAAGGCGAAACGATGGCGATCTCCATATCCTAACCAACAAATTCTTGCCGGTAACCCTTGCCATTTAACCATTTTCTGAGCCATGTCAATCCAGTTCACTAATGCTTCATCATGTGCAAACATTTCTTTTGCTAGCGCATCTGTCTTATAAATATCTTCTGGATCTCCTGATAATGCCGCCCAACGGAAAGGACCAGAACCTTCACAGAATAATGGACGTAAGTATGCTGGTACGAAACCAGGGAAGTCAAATGCATTTTCTACTCCTTGTTCCTTTGCAAACTGACGGATATTATTTCCGTAGTCGAACGTTTCTGCTCCAGCTTTTTGTAAGTCTAACATTGCACGAACATGTGCAGCCATCGTAGCTAAAGATAATTCTTCGTATTTTTTCGGATCTTCTTCACGTAATTGTAATGCTTCTTCATATGTCATCCCATTCGGAACATATCCATTTACAGGGTCATGTGCACTCGTTTGATCTGTTACAATATCAGGAATGAATCCTTTATCATGAATCGCTTGGAATACGTCCGCACAGTTTCCTACTAATCCAATCGAAGCAGGCTCCCCTTTTTCTGTTAATTCTTTTACTTTCGCTAGAGCAGCATCAAGATCTTCCTCAATGTAATCACAGTATCCTTCTTTAATTTTTCTTTCAATACGTGCACGATCTACCTCAACAACTAAAATTACTGCTTTCGCCATTTTACCTGCTAATGGTTGAGCCCCACTCATACCACCCATACCACCAGTTAAAATAAACTTACCAGTTAAATCAGGTGTACCATATAATTTCTTTCCAGCTTCTACAAAGCTTAAGTATGTCCCTTGTAAAATACCTTGTGCTCCAATATAAATCCAGCTTCCTGCCGTCATTTGACCGTACATCATTAAGCCTTCTTTATCGAGCTTATTGAAATAATCCCAGTTTGCAAATGCAGGTACAATATTCGAGTTTGCAATTAAAACACGTGGAGCATGCTCATGTGTACGGAATTTCCCAACTGGTTTACCAGATTGAATTAATAATGTTTCATCATTTTCTAATTCTTTTAATTCATGAATAATTGCATGGTATGATTCCCAGTTTCTTGCAGCCTTTCCAATTCCACCATATACAACTAAGTCGTCTGGATTTTCTGCCACTTCAGGATCAAGGTTGTTCATTAACATTCGCATTGCTGCCTCTTGAACCCATCCTTTACATGTCAATTCATTTCCTCTTGGTGCGCGAATGTTTGTTACCTTTAAACTATTGTTTTCCATCTATAATCTCTCCTTCACTTTGTATATCACTAAAATTGAATCGCTTACATGAAACGCTTTCAACGTTGCTATAATTTAAGTTTAGCACATTGTGCATTTTTGCATAGTAGAAATTTATACAGGTTTGTGTACTTTTCTACAGTTGAATTTTGAACTTTAAAACGATAAAGTTTCCTATTTTCTCATCTCCCACGTAATACATTGTTACGGTATATTGTAGGTGTCATCCCTTCCACTTGTTTAAAAACTCGGCTAAAATATTGCGACGAACTAAACCCTACTTTTTCTGCAATCTCATAAATCGTAAAATGAAGTTCCCGTAACAGCTCTTTTGATTTTTTCAACCGTAATTCTGTTAAATAATCTACAAAAGAACTTCCTGTCGTCTGTTTAAATAAATGACTTAAATAGTTGGGACTTAATTCAACCATATTTGCAAGCATATCTAAACTGATATCGGAAGCATAATGTTCCTCCATGTATTGCAATACAACTTGGACAGAACGTAATGTCATTTCATTATTTGTTTCTCGAATGGATGCAATATATTGTGTCATCATTTTAATCATCATTTCTTCTAATTCACGCAATGTTTCCATTTCATACATTTTTTTAGCATACTTTATTTGCAATGGCATTATTTGTTTCGGATTTGCACCATGTTGTATTGCTGCTTCTGAAATTGTCGATAACATTTCGATCATTTGTAATCTGAAAATAAGCGGTTCTACTTTACTCTCCTTTACATATAAAAACAATGCTGTACACGCCTGTTTAGCTCCATCCATATCACCATGAACAAATACAGAAATAATATCATGTACCTTCGTTTTCAATGCATCATAGGACACTGTTTCATAGTACTCGACATCTTGAATATGAATGACCATATTTTCGTCTGTAAATAGGCTATATGAATGTGCATATTCACTTTCTTTAAATGATTCATGGATATTTCTCGGATCATCATAACGATTGCCAATTCCAATCGTTACGGTATAAGGTGTCTCCTTCGCAATTGCTTTTTGTAATATAACCGCCTGTTTCATTGCATATTCCCGACTATTTTCTTCCTCTTCCATCGGTAATGGTAATAAAATTGCAAATTGATGTTCATGTGCTAAAACGATTAAAGATGCATGAAAAGGTAATTGTGCACGAATGACGTACAATACTTCTTTCCGTAGATTATTTTTCCAGTAAATGCCTTTATTTTTCGCAAGGCGATTAAAATGATCGATACTAACGAGTAAAACTGTATTTGGAAGTGCGGTCAATTGAGCTAATTTACTTCTTTCCCAAATTTCACGGATGTTTTTTGCTCGACCATGAATTAGATCATATGCCAAACTTTCTTTCATCGCCCGAACAGAAAATTTTTCTTGCAATGCAATGCGATATGCATTTTTCTTCTTTTTTTCTTCCTCATATTGTAGTTTTGTCACTTCTAATTCCCAGCAATGGTCCATCATATAACAACGTTCTACCCCTTGATGAAACCACCAAATAACATCTTGCTCACAGTATTCATCCATGACAACAATTGTTTTCGCAACAGATATAGATGAAACTAGTTGTTTATCATTAGGAATAAAGAGGATCCCTTCTTTTTGCGGGAGTAAGTCTACCTCACGTAATCTAATATTTTTTTCCATCGATATCGGGAGCATTTTTGTATATAAGGAGGGTAAATGATATAAGTTCAATTCCATCTGTTTACTCCCCTTCCATTTTCTCTAATAAATCGATTGCTTTTTTATATCCCGCATCCGCATGGCGTATCATATTCATCTTTGGATCAACCGCTAACACATGACGCAATCTATCTGTCGCCTCTATCGTTCCATCTGCAATAACTGTCATCCCAGAATGTACAGAATTACCAATTCCCATGCCACCACCGTTTTGAATACTTACCATGGATGCACCTGCACTTGTATTTAACATCGCATTCAAAATTGGCCAATCCGCAACTATATCACTGCCATCTAGCATTTTTTCTGTTTCTCTAAAAGGCGCTGCCATCGTCGACCCTTCTGAATGATCTCTCGTAAACGCAATTGGCCCAGTTAACTCTCCTGTTTGAACCATTTCATTGACGAGTACACCAATCTCTTTTCGTTCTTCATAATTAAGCCAACATGTTCGTGCAGGTAAACCGTAAAAATATATTTTTTCTTGAACAAACTCTATCCACCGTTTCACCCGTTCATCATGTGCAAATTTCCGTAAAATCATATCATCAATCGTATAAATATCATCTGGATTGCCACTTAACGCAATCCATCGACATGGACCACGTCCTTCACAATATAAAGGACGTAAATACGCTTCCGTGAATCCACGAATTTGTAATGCATTTTGGACGCCTAATTGATAAGCTTGTTGTCGAATATTATTGCCATATTCAAATACAATTGCACCGTTTTCTTGAAATTGTAGCATTACTTCTACATGTTCCATGATCGTTTCTTTCACGAGTGCCTCATAATGTTTTTTATTTTTGGTCCGTAAGATCTTTGTTTGTTCGACAGTTAAACCACTCGGTACATAACCGTATTTTAAATCATGTGCAGACGTTTGATCTGTTACAATATCCGGGATAAAATTAGCATCTAATGCATATTGATAACTGGTTGCAGCGTTACCTACGACCCCTATCGCCAAAGGTTTCCTCGCTTCTGCCGCCTCTTTTGCTAACACAATTGCTTCTTCCATCGTCTGTACTTTTAAATCACAGTAATTAGATCGAAGTCGTTTATCAATTTTCTCTTCTGATACTTCCACAACAATACAAACACCGCCATGCATCGTTACAGACAATGGTTGTGCGGCACTCATTCCACCTAAACCAGATGTTAGTACAATTTTCCCTGCTAATGTTCCATGAAAATGCTGATCGGCAATTTCTCCCATCGTTTCGAATGTCCCTTGTAAAATGCCTTGCACACCAATGTACGCCCATGAAGCAGCCGTAGATTGTCCGTACATCATTAAATTTTTTTGGACTAATACTTGAAAATGTTCATCATCCGAATATGCTGGAACTAAAATAGAGGAAGCATTCACGATACGTGGTGCTTCCTTAAAAGTCCGAAACTTCCCAACCGGTTTCCCGGATTGAATAAGCAATGTTTCATCTTCCCCTAACGTTTGCAATGATTGAATGATAGCATGGACTGCTTCCTCATTTCGTGCTGCTTTCCCCTCGCCACCATAAACGACGAAGTCTTTACTATTTTCTGCAACCCGAGGATCTAAACTATTTAAAAATAGTCTAAGCAACCCTTCTATCTCCCAATTTTTACACGTTAGCACATTGCCAATCGGTGAAGTAAATGCACGTTGCATCGTTCATACCCCTCTATATATAATTTACGTATTAAATAATATGACGGTCTTTTACAACTACTTTTCCTTTTTTCACTACTGTTTGTGCATGGTTCATTCCATACTGATACGATAACATTAAGTGATTTTTCACATCGAACATCGTAAAGTCCGCTTGTTTTCCTACTTCAATACTTCCAATTTTGTCTGCTTCATTAATTGCATGTGCAGCGTTAATCGTCGTTGCTGTAATAACCTCTTCAGGTGTCATCCCCATTTCCAAACATCCTAAATTCATAATGAATTGTAATGATAATGTTGGAGAAGATCCCGGGTTCGCATCTGTCGATAATGCTAATGCAACACCGTTATCAATCATTTTTCTTGCCTCTGCATAATCAGCCATTAAGAAAAATGCTGTTCCAGGTAATACTACACCGATTACGTCATTATCTGCCATCGCCTTAATCCCATCATCTGATGCACGTAATAAATGCTCTGCTGAAATCGCCTTTACTTCCCCGGCAGTTTCTGCACCACCATATGGCTCAATTTCATCTGCATGAATTTTAGGAATTAAACCATACTGCTTACCAGCTTCTAGTACACGTTTAGATTGCTCAGGCGTAAATACTCCACGTTCACAGAAAACATCATTAAATACAGCTAATTTCTTTTCCGCGACAACTGGTAACATTTCATTAATAACGAGATCTACAAACTCTTCTGGTTTTTCTTTATACTCAAGTGGTACTGCGTGAGCTCCCATGAATGTAGAAACAAGGTCCATATAATGGTCTTCGTTTAATTTCTTCGCTACTTCTAACTGTTTTAATTCGTGTTCTAATGTTAAACCGTAACCACTTTTTGCTTCGATTGTCGTAATCCCATTTAATAACATTTTATCTAGACGTTCTTTCGACTGTTCGTATAATTCCTCAAAACTAGCAGCTTGTGTCGCACGAGTCGTCGCATGAATCCCGCCACCAGCATTCATAATTTCCATATACGTTTGTCCTTCTAAACGCATTGCATACTCATTTTCACGAGTTCCTGCATATACGATATGTGTATGTGGATCCACTAAACCTGGCGTCACAATTTTCCCTGTAGCATCCACTACTTCTGCTTGCTTAATTTCTTCTGCATATTGTTCTTGTAATGTTGCGTCTGTTCCAACTGCAATGATGACACCGTCTTTTGCCAATACCGAACCATTTTCGATAATGCCGATATCACTCATCTTTTCCTTTTTCGCTGGCTTTTCTGAATGACCTGCAACTGTTACTAATTCTGATGCGTTTTTCAAATAAATATACGACATAATTATCCCCTCCAAAAATTATAACGTTTTTAAATAATCATTTACTTGATCAATATCTTTATGGAAAATACGATCTTCTGTAATGCTTGGAACAAATTCATGTAAAGCATTCCACTTCGCTTGAATTTTTTCAGAAGCTTTAGTAACTCCACGATATTCCAATGCTTGTTTCGCACAAATCGCTTCAATCGCTAACACTCGACGACTATTTAATAAAATGTTATAAGCGTGTCTCGATCCAATCGTCCCCATACTTACATGATCTTCTTGGTTTGCCGAAGATGGGATTGAATCAACGCTTGCAGGATGTGCTAATGTTTTATTTTCAGACACTAATGCAGCTGCTGCATATTGCATAATCATCGCACCTGACTGTAATCCTGGTTCAGGACTTAAAAATGGTGGTAGATCATCGTTTAATTGTGAATTTACTAAACGCTCAATACGACGCTCTGAAATATTCGCTAATTCTGCAATCGCTAATTTTAAAAAGTCCATTGCAAATGCCATTGGTTGTCCGTGGAAGTTCCCGCCAGAAATAACAGTATTTCCACCGTCAAAAATTAACGGATTATCTGTTGCTGCATTTATTTCAATCGTTAATTTTTCTTTTACATAATCAAGCACTTGCCATGACGCACCATGTACTTGTGGAATACATCTTAATGAATAAGCATCTTGTACACGCTTTTCTCCTTGACGCGTCGTTAACTGACTTCCTTCTAACCAATGTAGCATTCTTTCCGCTACCGCTAATTGTTGCGGGTAACCACGAACCTCATGTGTTTCTGGTGCAAATGCATCAACAACACCTTCTAAGGATTCAAACGTCATACTTGCAATCCACTCTGCATCAAGTGCTAACTTTTCCGCTTCTAAATAGTTGATCACTCCCATTGCAGTCATCGTCTGTGTACCATTAATTAATGCAAGTCCTTCTTTTGCTTGCAATGTAATTGGTTTTAGATCGTTTGCTTCTAATACTGGTAAACAGTCAACGATGTGACCATTTTCAGCAAAGACACGCCCTTCTCCGATTAACACTAATGCTAAATGCGCTAATGGAGCTAAATCTCCTGATGCACCTAATGAACCTTGCTGTGGAATAACTGGAACGATATTTTTATTAATTAATGCTTGTAATAATTGTACCACTTCTACACGGATTCCAGAAAATCCTTTTAGTAATGCATTTAATCGTAAAACCATCATCGCTTTTGCTACACGTGGCTCAAACGGTTCACCGACTCCACATGCGTGTGAACGAATTAAGTTTAATTGTAAATCTTCGACATTTTCAGCTGCAATCGCAACATTACTGAAACGACCAAATCCAGTATTAATACCGTACACAGATTCTTCTCCTTGTACGATTTGTTCCACAGATTTACGGCTCTCTTTTACTTTTTCAATACTTTCTTCTGACAAAGAAACTTGTCTGTCATCATATAAAATATCTTTCAACTGTTCTAATGTTAATGTATTCCCATTTAATTCAACCATTTCAGTCACCTCTAACTATTTATTTTTATTTGAAATCGCTTCTGCTAATACGTACGCAATAAATCGACTCGTACGATTATCTACATCGTATGTTGGATTCACTTCGGAAACGTCCATACTTACAAATTTCTCTTTCTGAACGACATAATTCGTTATGTTACGTACCGTTTGTGCATCTAATCCAAATGGTGCAGGAGCACTTACTCCTGGTGCGATCGATTGATCAATCACATCGGTACAAATCGTATAAATAATTACATCATGTGCCGCAACAAATGCATCAATCGTTTCATATGTAGATTCGATTGGATAAATTTCCCCCGCTTTCACATGTTGTGCACCAAGTTGAGCAGCCGTATCAAATAATTGTTCTGTATTTCCTAATTCCTGAATGCCAATGACGAGATAACCAGCATGTGCATCACTTTCTAAAATTTGACGAAACATTGTACCTGATGAAGGTGTTTCATCGATTCGCATATCGAAATGAGCATCTAAATTGATCATTCCAATTTTTTTATCTGGCCCAATCGCTTCTCGCACACCTAAATAATGTCCGTAAAACGTTTCATGTCCCCCACCTAAAATAATTGGGGTATGCTGTTTTGAAATAATTCCAGCAACACTTTCTCCCAATCTCTTTTGTGCATCTTCTAAATTCTCATCGTCACAGCGAACATTTCCAATATCAAAAAGATTTTCTTTTTCTACGTGGTATGGAATACTAGCAAGCATAGAGCGAATCGCATTTGGTCCTTCTTTTGCACCTAATCTTCCTTTATTTCTACGCACTCCTTCTTGGCATTCGAAACCGACAAAACTAAATGATTGTTCTGACGTTTTTTTTAAATCTTCTATTTTTATATTTTGAACGACTTGATGAAATCGCTTACCTTTTGCATTTAAATCTTCCCTTCCAGTCCATTCAAAAACCAAGGACATCATCCCCAATCTACAATACTGTTACTTATATATTAATTCAAGTTATTTATAATCTCCAATACGTATTTTCTATATATTTATAGCTTTTCATTATAAATGATAATTTTCCTCAGTTGAATTGTGTACAAAAAGCACATATTTTCTCTTTTTGTAGTGTAATAAAATAACGAAAAATTAAAGTAGCCTTACACCGTCGAATAATATAGTACATGTTAAAACAATGATGTATCGTCATCCGCAGCACTGTATATACACAACTGATGACCAAAATTATAAGTAGATAATTAGTTAGATTTGACTCCATAATGAATGTAAAGGAAAGATTCACTTTATCCTCTTATAGAGCTAAATTAGAATAACTGAAGACGATAGGAAAAAACAATGAAAGACAAAAGGGAATTTCAGTAAATTAATTTCTACTGGAATTCCCTTTTCACTTTATTCACTCTAGTTCGCCGTCTCATAAGTCTAATACTTCGAACTACAATAAAACACTATGGATTACTTATTCAAATTCAACGATCATTTCAATTTCTAGTGGAATATTAAATGGTAATGATGGTGCCGATACTGCTGTACGTGCATGTTTACCTACATCTCCAAACACATCTATCAATAATTGAGATGCCCCGTTCATCACGGAAGGTTGTTCTATAAAATCATCTTTTGAGTTTACGAAACATAACAATTTAACGATTTTTTTCACACGATTTAAATCTCCTAATTCCTTTTCAATGACAGATAAACAATTTAGCGCTGTTAACCGTGCCGCTTCATACCCTTCCTCAACCGATAAATCTACTCCCACTTTCCCTGTAAAAGGAAACTCACCATTTTCAGCTCGGCAATCTTGTCCTGACGTATACAATAAATTACCAGTCGTTTGGCTCGTAATATATAACCCAGCAGGTTCTGGTGCTTTCGGTAATGTTAGATTCAATTCATCTAAACGATCATATATATTCATATTTTCATTTTCCTTTCTGTATAAACTATATATTCTCTTCCATTTATAAATATATGCTATAATTAAGCTACAAATCAAACAAAAAAGACAAGGTGATACATGATGGATTATCGATTATTACATTATTTCACAACTTTAGTCGACCAAGGCACATTTACGAAAGCCGCACAACATTTACATATATCCCAACCTTCTTTAAGTTCAGCTATTAAAAAACTAGAAACGAGTGTCAACTTAAAATTAATTGAACGAAGTACACGTAATTTTCAACTGACGAAAGAAGGAGAGATTGTGTATAAGGAATCTAAGAAACTTATTCAACATTTTCATTATGTTGAAAATGAAATCCTTCGTTTAAAAGATAATGGACCATTGGAAATTCAAATCGGCCTCATTGAATCTGTCAAATTTTGGCTACCTAAAGTAATTGCAACATATAACGAAAGATTACCTGACGTACGAATCAAATTACTTGAAGTACTTGGACTAAAAAAAGTAGAGCAGGCATTACAAAATTATAAAATCCATTTAGCCATTACTAACCAACGATTCAAATCAGATGAAATAAAATCAATTCCAATATATAAAGAAAATCTCGTCGCCCTCTTGCCGAAAAATCATTCGTTACAACAAAAAGAAACGATTTGTTTCCAAGATATTAAAAATGAGCAATTTATTATTTGCAAAGAAGGATTTCAAACGAGAGACGATATTTTAAACGAATTTCTCGAACTCGGTATTACCCCGAATATTAAGTTTGAAATCGAACGTTTTGAAACAGCATACTCATTAGTAGAGGAAGGAATCGGTGTGACAATCGTACCTGAAAATTACATCCGTTCCTTCCATATTGACTCATCTCAAATTAAACATTTTGACAATGACCGTTTATCCCGCACTGTCTATATCGCCTTTTTAAAAGGGCGTTATTTACCACCTGTCATCGAGCAGTTTATTGATATAACGAAAAACTTCTTTTACGAAAATAACGGTTAAAGAAAAACACGAACGATTGGCCACTCACCTAAAGGCCAGATCGTTCGTATTTTTTTATAAAATGTCCTTTAATGAATCAATGAATTGTTTGTTTTGTTCATGTGTACCGATAGAAATACGAACATAATTTTGTAATCCCCAACCTGCACATGGACGAATAATGAATCCTTTTTCTAAAAGCTTTTCAAAAAGTACAACACCATCTTGTTTCATATCAACGAAGATAAAATTCGTATGTGATGGGTAAACCTTACACCCTAATGCTGCTAATTGCTCTGTTACAAATAACTTTTCTTCACGATTCATCTTCATATGTTTTTCACCAAATGCCACATCTTTTATACTTTCGACTGCACCGGCTATTGCTACACGATTTAATGCAAATGGTTCACGTAAACGAAGCATTGGTTCTAATACTTTTTTCGTTCCTATTGCATAACCAACACGTAAACCTGCTAAACTATAAAACTTAGAAAATGTACGAATCGTTAAGACATTATATCCTTCTTTGAATAAATCAATTCCAGTCTTATATCCTTCTACATCTACATATTCGATATACGCTTCATCTAAAACTACTAATACATCTTTTGGCACATCGCGAATAAATGCTTCAATTTCCTCATGATCAACGATTGTTCCTGTTGGATTATTTGGATTACAAATAAATATTAATTTCGTTTTCTTAGTAATCTTTTCTTTCATTTCATGTAAATCAAACGTAAAATCATCACGTAATGGAACTTCCACTGGAACACCGCCCATCAATAATGTCGAAGAACGGTAAGCCGGAAAAGTCGGTGTGCAATAGAGCACTTCATCCCCCTCATTAACATAAGCACTAACAACGATGGATATAACATTATCCGCACCATTTCCCGTTATAATTTCATCCGTATTTACGTGATAAGTTTCTGCTAATACTTCTCTTAATGCACTTGCAGACGTATCAGGATACAAATGTGTTTCAAGCACTGCTTTTTGCATTGCACGTTGTGCTTTTTCGGAAGGTCCTAAAGGATTCTCATTCGAAGCAAGACGATGCACTTCCTCTAAGTTATATTGTTGTTTTACCTCTTCGATCGATTTACCTGGAACATATGCGGCAATTTGTTCCACTTCTTTTCTCCATTCCATTTAAAACACCTCTTTCATATTAACGCTCATAAAATAATTGTAAAATATTACTTACTTCATCAGAAACAATTTGAATAATTCGTTCCCCAAATTGTTTCGTTGCTAATGTAGGGTCATCAGAAAAACCATCCATCGTTTCCCATATATTATTAGGGGTTAACAAAACATATGCTGGAAATTCAAGTGCAACCTCCTGACGATTTGGATCACCTTTTTGCAGTTTCGATAAGTCAACATATTGTTCCTCTACTGCCATCATAATCGATGTTTCAAATTGTCCAGCGTGTCCAACATCAAACACGTCATTTTTTTCTTTAAAAACTGTTAAAGTATCTTGTGCTACTTCCCAATATGACGCAGCACCAATATAATGTGTCGAATATTGTTCATGTAAATCTTTCATCGCTATTCGAATAATTTCTCCATTCCCACCATGACTATTTAATAAGAAAATCTTCTTAAAACCACTTTTTATGACACTTTCGACAACGTCCTTTAATAATTGTAGCAATGTTTCCACAGACAAGGAAATTGCACCAGCATATAAAAAGTGATGCGGCGAATAACCAAACGGAATATGGGGCCCTAACACAACTGGTATGTGGGCTGATGCTTTTGTTACACTTGCTTCCCCTATCGTCGTCATAATGACATTATCCGTATGTACAGGAAGATGCGGGCCATGTTGCTCCATCGCACCTATCGTGACGACTACAACACTTCCCGCATCTGCTGCACTCTTCAATTGTTCTCGTGTCATCGTTTCCCACTTTTTCAACATAGACACCTCAATTTCAAATTAGAGTAATAAATATGCAATTGGTGTAACGATAATAATGGTTAAAATCGTACGCTCAATCCAAATCACGATTAACTTCGGAATACTTACAGGAATTTCTGTCGCTAAAATACAAGGAATGAGCGCAGAGAAAAACAGAATTGCCGATACAGATACAACCGCAGTTACGAATTTCGTAATTAATGGTGCATCCACTACAAGTAATGATGGTAAAAACATTTCTGCAATTTCAATCGCTGACGCTTTCGCTGCCAACAATGGCTCAGGTACTTGCATTAACCATGTAAATGGATAGAAAATATAGCCAATAATATCAAATAATGGTGTATATTCAGATAAAACAAGCCCTAATAATCCAATTGACATAATCGATGGTAAAATTGCCATCGTCATTTCAAACCCATCTTTAAAGTTAATCCAAATATTTCTCGGTAAAGATGGTGCCTTATCTGCTACTTCCATCGCTTGGCTCCATGCGACCTTTAATTTATCTTTTTTGACAATTTGTTCTGGATGCCCTTCTTGTCCTTCATAATAGTCATCACTTAATTTACTTAATGGCCATATACGAACAGTAATCGCCGTTACTAGAAATGTGACGACTAATGTGACCCAGAAATAAATATTCCAAATATCCATAATATCTAAAGTTTTCGCGATAATAATCATAAATGTAACTGAAACTGTCGAGAATCCTGTAGCGATAATGGTCGCTTCACGAACAGTATACATCCCTTTTTTAAACACCCGGTTTGTAATAAGTAAACCGATTCCATAACTACCTACGAAAGAAGCAACAGCATCAATCGCTGATCGTCCCGGTGTTTTCCAAATCGGTCGCATCACTGGTTGTAAAAATACTCCTACAAACTCTAACAACCCATACCCAACTAATAATGCTAAAAATACCGCACCGACAGGTACAATTAACCCTACTGACATTACTAGTTTATCAAATAAGTACGGTGCCATATCTGGGTCTGCCATCCAAGCAGGAGCGAAATCGAACACTAACATTATCGTAACGACTGCTCCGATTACTTTAAAAATAGATAAAATGATTTCGACAATATTTTTATTCCACGTCTTTTTCAAAAACGGATAGGCCGCTCCCATAATAATAACAATTAAAATATAATAGGGAATTGCTGGCCCAAACGTTTCCTTTAAAAACGTAACAATATGGTCTAGCGGAATCGTTCGGTTATCATTGATCGTAATCGGGATAAAGAAAGTGAATATTCCGATAAAACTAAGTACAAAAAACTTTATATAATTGCCCGTGTTATAAATGCTCTTCTCATTTCCCATTTTTACTCTTCCTTTCAATCATAATATATAAATAGAACGCTTTCATAAATTAATTGAAAATACGTACATTTAATACAATTCAGTATATGTCAAATTAGCTATATACACAAATACTAAATGACTATAGATTTATAGAATTTAATTATAAATGCCTTCCTAACAGGGCAATATTTTATTATCTTTGTATAGCAAATAAGGCAAATGCCCTTCTCCATTCACACACAGACATAAAAAAGCGACACAAGCATGTATAAACTAGCTTGTATCACTTTATTTGATCATAAAATTATCTTAAAATTTCTCATGAAACCAATCTTTCGCTCTTTCTACTTCTCCTTGCACTAACTGATGCCCGCCAGGTGTCCAAAAAACCTCTACATCTGCTTGAACTTCCGCTAATAATGTCTCTAAATCTAGAGACTCTTGCGCTGGACACATCGGATCTAATTCTCCCGCAGTTATTAATACATGTGCCTCTTTTAAATTAGGTAATGAAATTCCACGGCGCGGTACCATCGGGTGATGTAAAACCGCTCCACTTAATGCATCTTCATAATGGAATAATAAACTTGCAGCGATATTTGCACCATTCGAATAACCGATCGCTACGATTTTTGTACGATCAAAATCGTATTTTTCCGATGCTTCATCTAAAAACTCATACAATTCTTTCGTTCTAAAAATAAGGTCTTCTTCATCAAACACACCTTCTTCAAGCCGTCTAAAAAATCGTGGCATACCATTTTCAAGAACATTTCCTCGTACACTTAAGATAGATGCCTCTGGTGCAACCATTTTTCCTAATTGTATTAAATCATGCTCTGTTCCACCTGTTCCATGTAACAAAAGTAAAGTTATATCAGAGGAGCCTTTTTCAAATATATGTTTCATGCAATCATTCCTTTCTAGTTTATCCATACTATTTCCTGGGTAATATTTCATATAATTATCTCTATTTCGAACTTCTCTATTTAATCATAGTGAAATTTGTGTATAAAGTCAAAAATTTAAATCGACATTTACTTCAATAATTTTGCATTAATTGCTACGATAATCGTACTTAAACTCATCAATATTGCTCCGACTGCTGGACTTAATACGATGCCAACTGGGGCTAACACCCCCGCAGCTAATGGGATAGCGGCAATATTATATCCAGATGCCCACCATAAATTTTGCACCATTTTTTTATATGTTTTATTAGATAAATCCAGCAACTCAACTACATCTACCGGATTACTTTTAACTAATACAATATCTGCCGATTCCATCGCAATATCTGTGCCCGCACCAATAGCAATACCAATATCGGCAGTCGCTAAAGCCGGTGCATCATTCACGCCATCCCCTGTCATCGCAACTTTCCTATTTTCATCTTTTATTTCTGAAATTTTTTCCGCCTTTTCATTTGGCAATACTTCCGCATACACCTTTTCTACCTCTAACTGTTCGGCAACCCAATTTGCGACCTTTTGATTATCTCCAGTTAAAATAATCGATTCGACTCCTCTTTCTTTCAATGTATGGATTGCCTCATTTGCAGAAGAACGAACAATATCAGCTAATGCAATCATCCCTATCAGTTTCCCATCTAATATACCAAAAATAACTGTTTTTCCTTCTTCCGCTAACGATTCATACTTTTCCTCATCAAACGATACATTTTGTTTTTTTACATAACCAGGACTGACAGCTAAAATACGTTTGCCATCTACCATCCCTTCAATCCCGGCACCAGTAATAGATTCAAAATTATCCACTTTCATAAGTGAGAGCTCTCTGTTTCTCGCTTCATTCACAATCCCATTTGCAATCGGGTGTTCTGAATGTTGTTCGACACTCGCTATCCAAGAAAGCAGTTGTTCCTCTTCCATATCGTCTGTTGGAATCATGTCGGTTACACCAAATTTACCTTCTGTTAATGTACCGGTTTTATCAAATACGACTGTATCTACTTTACGGGCTAATTCAAAATTAGCTCGATTTCGTATAAGCAATCCTTTTTCTGCTGCCAAAGACGTAGATACCGCAACTACTAATGGAGCTGCTAACCCAAGTGCGTGTGGACAAGTAATAACCATGACTGTCACCATTCGCTCAATCGCCGTGTCAAAACTAAACCCAAACGAAATCCAAATAACAAACGTTATAACTCCTGAAAAAATAGCAATATAAAATAATCCTTTTGCCGCTTTATTCGTTATATCTTGTGTACGTGATTTAGACTGTTGTGCTTCCTTAACAACTTGAATCACTTGTGATAAGTATGAAGCTTCACCTGTTTTTTCCACTTGAATCGTTAATGACCCTTCATTATTAATCGAACCACCAATTACTTCATTTCCTTTTTCTTTTTCAACTGGTACAGATTCGCCCGTTAACATTGACTCATCAATCGTCGTCGCTCCTTCTAAAATAATCCCATCGATTGGAATTTTTTCACCCGGTTTGACGACCACTTTATCCCCTTCTAATAAAGAGTCAAGTGGTACTTCTTTTATATCACCATTATCTTCTAACTTATTCGCCTTATTTGGAAGTAAGGCTACTAATTTTTCCAAAGCATTCGAAGCACCCATCACCGAACGCATTTCAATCCAATGTCCAAGTAGCATAATGTCAACTAATGTCGCTAACTCCCAAAATAGATTATGACCATCAAATCCGAATACAACGAAAACACTATAAACATATGCAATTGTGATCGCTAAACCAATTAACATCATCATTCCCGGATTTTTTTCTTTCGCTTCATCGACAGCCCCTTTTAAAAATGGCCATCCACCATAAAAGAAAATGATAGATGATAATACAAATAAAATATAAGAATCATTCGTAAATCGCCAATCAACAGATAAAAACTGTTGAATCAATGGAGACAAAATTAAAACTGGTATTGTTATAATAATCGAAACAAAAAATCTTTTCTTAAAATCTTCTACCATTTGGCCATGATCATGATGGCCATGATGATCATCATGATGACTATGATCTGTTCCATGTTGTTCTTCATGATAGTGTGTCATTGCTTTGTCATGTGTAGAATGTTTCATAGCATTTCCCTCCTACTCTATTTATACCCGACAACATATTAGCTATAACAGGTATCAACTACTTTCATTAGAGAATTCTAATATGATAAACTACAGAAAAGGCTTGCGGTACTATGCGAGAAGCAAAATAAATAATGATTGCATGATCAAATTGTAATAAAGTATAAACGATGGCAGTGAGGTTCATCTGTTGGTTGGATAAATCCGATCCGCTGAATGCATCCACAAGAGGAGAAAAATAACAAAGTATAGAAAAAATAAATTATTAGGCAAGAAAAATGGTTTAAACATATTATATAAGGAGGACTTCATATGGAAATTGAAGGAGATATTGTGACGAAAAACTCCCCTAAAAAAGGGATGCTAAAAAACATGTCGATTGCCCTCGCAGAAAATGATGTCGCATATTTTACCGAACAGTTAAGTAATAATGCAACATGGGAAATCATCGGCAATCGAACTATTAAAGGAATAGATGATATTCAAGAAGCTTTACATGCCCTACACGACGGAAAAACGACCGTCTTACATTTAGACCATATTATTACACACGGAAATGTTGGATCAACGAATGGACATTATATACAAAACGGGAAGAAAATTGCCTTTAGCAATATATTTCAATTTGGGACATTTCGTAAACAAGCAAAAATTAAAAAAATAACTTCCTATTTCATTTACGTATAAAGTTAAAACCGCTACCTAATGATACTGCCTCCTCAAATATAGAGTAGAAAATCTAATTTGGAAGGTCACAACTGTAAGGTTAGCGGTTTTTTATTTAATTCATCTATTGAAACTTGTCGCGTAAATCTTTTTTTAACACTTTTCCACTCGGATTTTTCGGAAGTTGTTCCACATAATGGATTTGTTTTGGTACTTTAAAACTTGGTAAAACGGCTTTACAAAACTCCATAACCGCTTCCTCCTTTATTATCTGTCCATCCTTTTGAACAATGACAGCAGCGATTGCTTCAATCCAATAATCATCTTGCACACCAATAACCGCTACTTCTGCTACTTCTTCCATCTCATAAATGACTTCCTCCACCTCACGACTCGCAACATTGATCCCCCCTGTATTAATCATATCTTTTTTCCGATCGACAATCGTGATATATCCTTCTTCATCCATGACACCTAAATCGCCACTATGAAACCATCCGTTCTGAAACGCTTCAGACGTTTTATCTGGATTATTCAAATAACCAATCATCGCATGTGGCGTCCGATGCACAATTTCTCCTATTTCACCACGTGCGACTTCTAATCCATCATCATCGACAATTTTCGTTTCAACATGTAATGCCGGTTTACCAGCAGAACCTAATTTTCTTAATTGATCTTCTGGTTGTAATGCTGTTGCAAGCGGCGCAACTTCGGTCTGTCCATAAAAATTCCAAAATTTCGCATTCGGCAATCGATCCGTCAATTCTTTTAAAACCTCTCGTGGCATAATTGCCGCTCCATAATAGCATTTTTCTAATGTCGTTAAATTAAATGCATCAAACTTTGGATGGCGTAACATAGCAATCCACACAGTCGGTGGTGCAAACAATTGATTCGCACCATAACGTTCAATCGTCTCCATCATTTTTTCCGGACTCGCTACATCTAAAATAATCCCTGTTGCCCCAATATAAATACTCGGTCCTAAAAACACATGTAATTGAGCACTATGATAAAATGGCAATGCATGCACGAAAATATCATCGACATCTATATACCCATCAATAACACAACTAACATATTCATGAATAATACTTTTATGTGATAACATGACACCTTTAGGATCCGATTCTGTTCCACTCGTATATAAAACATGTGCTAAATCATCATCTAAAATTGTCTCTTCCACATGATCTATCGGTTGACTTTTTTGTAATTCATCAAGCAAAATCCATACGTCTGATTCTGGGGTCTCAAGCGATTCTATAACAAACCGATGCCGAATTTCTAATCCTTCACTCGCATCGTCTAACACCGTAATAAATTCGCTTTCTGCAAACATGCCAATCACTTCAGCGTCCTTTAAAATGTATGCAATATCTTTTTCCTTTAACATATAATTCATCGGTACCATTACCGCGCCGATACGAGCAAGAGCAAATGTAACGATAACAAAATCCAAATTATTTTTCGACAGAACTGCTAATCTGTCACCTTTTTTCACCCCATCATGCCATAGACCATTTGCCGTCTGATTTACGAGCATATCTAATTCTTCATATGTTATATCACGATCTTTATACAAAAATGCTCGCTTTTTCGGATACCTCGCAACTGTTCTCGTTAATAAATCACCTAATGTATTACGTCTCGTTCGTTGAATTTGCTTATCCAATTTATAATTCCCCCTTTATTATTTTATATACAGATTATGCAAACGCTATCATTTAAATTATTTATACCCGTAAAAAGTTCTATAAAACGTATAAAATAACGTAAAATTTTATGTAACTTACATATTCCATGTATAAAAAACGCTCTAATAATGTTATACTAAAATTGTCGAATTACCTTTAGAGGCATGAACTTATGATGAAAAGGGGTATGAATATGAGTGGATTATCAAAGGAAGCTAAACTATTTGTCGAAAACGCAGTACCATTACGAACACTTCATCAAAAAAATTATGAAGAAGCTAGAGAAATAATGGCGGCAGGAGCACCTTTTGAAGCCGAGCTCGACCCTATTGGCAACATCGTGGATGAAACGATTAAAGTCGATAAAGGAGAAATAACGTTACGTATATATACACCGAAAGGCGAAGGACCCTTTCCGATTATTATATATTATCATGGTGGCGGTTGGGTTACAGGCGACTTAAACACTTCACATATTAGTTGCCAGATGATTTGTGCAAAAACAGAACATATCGTCATTTCTGTCGATTATCGTTTAGCACCAGAGTACCCTTTTCCAGTACCAGTACAAGATGCATATGCTGCATTTACGTGGGTACATGAAAACGCCAAAGAATTAAATGGTATTCAAACGAATATATCTGTTTGTGGAGATAGTTCTGGTGGGAACTTAGCGACAGTTACAGCTATTGCAACTAGAGAAAATAAAGGACCAAAAATTAATGCACAAATTTTAATTTATCCTGTAACAGATTTAACGATGGAATCTGATTCATACGATCAATTTCAAGAAGGTTTTGGATTGACGAAAAACCTAATGAAATGGTGTATAGATTATTATGTAACAGATAAAAATGATGTTCTAAATCCAGTGGCATCCCCATTGTTTCATGATAATCTAACAGATTTACCACCAGCGCTCATCATTACTGCAGAAAACGATGTACTTCGTGATGAAGGAATTCGCTATGGCAACAGATTAAAACATGCAGGTGTACAAGTAGAACAAATTACGGAGGATGGACTTGTCCATGCCTATTTTACAACACCTGAAGTGTTTTTCGAACAAATTAAAAAAACAATTAATGATATCGACGCATTTTTAAAAAAGATCAATGAATAAAGTATTTGATTATAAAACTGAATTCCTTTTCTTACTAATTTACGATTCATACAAAAAAGGCAATGCATCCGAAACATTCGGTACATTGCCTTTTTAATTTCCACAATTATTTAATAAAAATAATTTCCTAAACCTTCTAATACTGCATTTGATACATTTTCATCATATGCGTCAGACTGAATAACACTTAATTCATCGGGATTACTAATGAATCCTAATTCTACTAAAACAGATACATCTGCATTTTCACGTAAGACAAAATAGTTATCTTTCTGCACTCCACGGTCATTTAAACCAGTATGTTGTACAAGTGCTTGTTGGATAGAATATGCTAATTGTTCATCCTTTTTATTCGCATAATAATGCGTACTAATTCCTCGACTTCCAGACTTTGTAAATGCATTAAAATGAACGCTTATATATGCATCCGTCCAATACATTTTATTAAAAGCAATTCGCTCATTTAATGACATCGTCTTATCTGAAGTACGTACTAACGTAACAGTAGCACCATGTGCACGTAATTTCTCGGCAATTTTATTCGTTAATGCTAATGTCATATCTTTTTCATATTTTCCGTCAGCTGCAATTGCACCAGGATCTTTCCCTCCATGCCCTGCATCTAACATAATATTTTTTCCATCTAATGACACATTTGGTGTAGCAGATGTTGTTTGTTTGGACGATGACTTTTTAGTACTCTTTTTCGAACTACTATTCGAACTACTTTTAGCTTGTCCTGTTGCTTTACTTGTTGTTACCCAAGAAGCAACCCAAGCAGTCGAGCCATCTGGCAACTTAATTTTATGCCATTCATTTACCGTTTCAATTAACGGAAAACTTTCTCCTTTTTCTGCAATATAAACTACTTCATCATGCGTGCTTGCATTTGCCCGGATGTTTACAATATCTTCCGTGACCTGAACTGTTTTACCGTTAGAAGAACTTGCCTTCGATTGCTTTTTCTTCTTTTCTACCTTTTTTGTTGAATTATCTGCTGGTATTAAATAATGTGCTGCAACCCAAGCAATGTCTCCATCATAATACGTTTGCGCCCAGCCATGTGCTTCTTTAAAAACTGTCACTTGATCACCTTTTTTTAATTGACCAACGACATTCGCATCAGCTGCCGCATCATCCCTCACATCTACTGCATCTACCCCGATGTCATATGTTTTCTCTGCAGCATATGACTTGTCCAACCATATAAAACTAGTAACTAGTATAAATGCTGTACATAAAAATAAAATTCTTTTCTTCAGAATAACCACTCCCTATTGCCATAAATTAGTAAAAGGTAGTGGTTATATTTTACAAGATATGTAAAATAAGAAAAAGAGTAGAATGTATTAGAAAAATCTAGAAAAATAGTATTTATTTTACAACAAATACATTTTATTTTAAATCGTGAGACTAAAGTCTACTTTTATAATTGTTTTAAATATTCCATCATTTCCTTTTGTTCTACTCCAAAAAAGTGAACCATTTGCTTATAATAAGCAAAAATTTCTTCATATTTTGTCACATTAACTTGATTCGGAGTATATATCGTTTGTGTTGGAGGAACCATTTTTTCACAAGCATCCTCTATGCAATCATATCCACCATTTTTAGAGCCTGCAACGACTGCACCATACATTGCCGAACCAATAGCAGGTGTAATATCACTTGCAGATACACTAATCGGCTTTCCTGTTACATCCGCATAAATTTGCATTAACAATTTATTGCGTTGTGGCAAACCTCCACATGCAATTAACTCTTCAATTAAAATTCCTTCTTTTTGAAATGTTTCAATTATTAATTTTGTGCCAAAAGCGGTTGCTTCAATTAATGCACGATACATTTCTTCTGGCTTCGTCGCTAATGTTTGCCCAATAAACACACTGGATAATTTCGCATCCACAAGAGGGGTACGACAACCATTATGCCAATCCAATGCTAATAGGCCGTTTGCACCTGGTCCTAATTTAGTAGCTTTTTCTTCTAACAATTCATGCACCGAAATATTTCTTGTATTTGCTTCTTCCACTATGTACGCTGGAACATTTTCTTTTACAAACCAGGCAAAAATGTCACCTACTGCAGCCTGACCAGCTTCATACGCATAATAATTAGGGATGATACTATCTTTGACCACTCCACTTATGCCAGGTACATTTTTTTCTTCTTTACTTAGTAACATATGACATGTCGATGTTCCCATAACGAGCACCATTTTATTTGGCGTTGCAACCCCCGCACCAGGTACACCTGCATGTGCATCAATAATTCCCATCGCAACTGGAATTCCTGCTTGTAAACCAACTCTCTCCGCAAACTCTTCCGTTAGTCGACCAGCTAGCTCGCCAACCGATGCCACCTCGCCACCCAGTTTCGTCTTATATAACGAAGCAAGTTTTGGATGTAATGCTCCTAAAAAATCTTCGCTAACATATCCCTCTTCTTCATGCCAGGTTCCTTTAAATCCAGCTGCACAACTATTACGTTTAAACGAATTAGTCATTTGAAAGGTTAACCAATCTGCCGCTTCGACGAAAAAAGTTGTCGCATCATATACTTCAGGTGAATTCTCCAAAACTTCTAATACTTTTGGTAACATCCATTCAGATGAAATAATTCCACCGTATCTTGGTAACCATGATTCCCCACGTACCTTAGCCAATTCGTTAATCTTTGTCGCCTGTTCTTGAGCAGCGTGATGTTTCCACAACTTTAACCAAGCATTTGGCTCGCTCTCCCATTTTTCATCCAAACATAATGGAGAAAAATCTTCTTTTACTGGTAAAATTGTACACGATGTAAAATCCAATCCTATTCCGATAATATCTTCTTTTTCGATATTCGCTTTTTGTATACTAGCTGGAATGGATGTTTCCAATACTTCTATATAGTCAAGCGGATGTTGAAGCGCTGTTTCTCTCTTTGTAATCGCGGCACCATTCGGTAATCTGTCAGTAATAACGCCATGGCAATATTCCGTTACATCTGTAGCAACTACTTCGCCCGTTTGAACATTCATTACAATCACTCGACCCGAACCAGTACCAAAGTCTATTCCAATCGCATACTTTCCCATACTATCCATCCTTCATAAGTTGTATTTATGTTAATAATAGCAAAACTTTCTCACAAATCCTACAACTTATAATATTTGTTGACGAATTACATTTTTACTTTTCGGTACATATTTGATAAGTAATGTGTTTTAAAGATAATATGAAACGAAAAACCCCTCAATGCTATATGCATCAAGGGGTCCCTTGTATGACTCCGATTGGGCTCGAACCAACGACCTCTACCCTGTCAAGGTAGCGCTCTCCCAGCTGAGCTACGGAGTCGAATATGTAAGAACATGTATTATAATAGCCAATATATACGGCTTTGTCAACAAATAACATAATCAATGACATTATCTCTACACATTTTATTGATTCATAACGAGAATATTATTCGAGTATAATAAAACCTTTTTTGTAAAGAATATAAAAAAGGAGGTTTTGGCTTATGAATTGGTCACAAATATTAGCCTTAATTTTAGTTATAATAGGTGCTATTAATTGGGGCTTGATTGGTTTGTTTCAATTCGATTTAGTTGCATCTATCTTTGGTGGACAAGGAGCAATCTTATCTAGAATTATTTATGCATTAGTTGGGTTAAGTGGCTTATACGCACTAACTTTATTCTTTATTGGCATGGACGATGATTTTGTCGATGATGAAATGAGATCGAACAGACCGAATTATGGTACAGAGTTTGGTGATGATTTCGATCATTATACAAATCGGAATGATATAGATTAACTAGAGAGTAATAAAGTTTTCTTTAGAACTCGGAATCTTTTTGCTAATGAAAAACCCCCTTTAAGTTAGATCCTGATTTAACTTAAAGGGTGCACATATTTTGTGTTTATTCGAACGAATGTAATAATCCTAAAACAAAATCCATATTTTCCTCAGGATTTTCTATTTTAACTTCTGCATCGTAATACATTTCTGCTTCTTCTTCCTGCCACATAATTTCAACGTAATTATCTTTTACAGCTCGAACATGATATTCTTTGCCCTCGTATTCCACGATTTCTCCGTGTTCTTCATCAGCATTCATGAAAAATGGTGGTTCATCATCGCGCACTTTAAATTCTAAAGAAGGTGCATCTGAAGAACCTTCTATATCTGACGATTGTTTAAACGTAAGTTTGAACTCATGACTATTATCCTTTTCGCGGAATTCCTCCGGTTTTAAAACTGTAAAAATTTCAATTGATACTTCCTGTCCGTCTTCGAAAGGTAACTTTGTCGGCATTGGATATTTCGTGAAATCATAAGTTACAGGTTTTTCACCTAATAACTCTAGATCTGAGATAGAGGTTAAAACTTCATCTAATTCGTCTTCTTCAAAATCATCTATGTTTATGCTATAATCCATATCTTCATATGTATACATCAACTTATCATCATTTATATAAAACTCGATATCATTTACTGTATCAAATAATTCAGTATCATCATCTTTCATTTTATATTCGTTGTCTGTAGAATGAATGCTAATTGTTTCATAATCTTTATGTCTAAAGTGTATAGACATATCATCTAAGTCTAGTGAACTGAAGAATGTAGTCGACCCTGTTAATTCTTCTTTAGGATAAGGAAGCTCTTTTGGAACATAAAATGATTCAATATTATCCCAAGCTGTATTTAATTCCTCGTAAACATCAATCGTATTAGGATATAATTCTAAATTTTGAGGAGCATCTGTTTCCTCTTCCTCAATACCCTGTTCCTCTTCTTGATTTGTAGCTTCATTTGTTGTTTCGTTTTCGTCGGCTTTTGCCACATCATTGTCGGAAACATTGTCATTTTCGCTACACCCCATAACAATAATGCAGGAAAGTGTCACTATCGTGAATACTTTGAAAAAATTCCGCAATATAATACCTCCTATATTTTTCGTTAATATTCATATTTATACCATACTAGGATAATAATGTACATATAAAAAAAGATAGCATCGATTCGTAAGTATGCTCTAATTTATTAAAAATGTTATAAGTGGTGAATAATTAAAATATTATGTATGTTATTTCTTTCCTATTCATCCTTTTTAGGACTCACCAATATCGTTAAACCATTTTCATTATCCCACATTTTAACCCATGGATATGTATTGTTAGGTAATTTAAATACACGTTCTTCTAGAGGTTGTATGGACGTATTCAAAACATCACAGCCATGTATGATCGTTGCAGGATGTATATGAACGACTCTATTTGTGTTATTGAAATATACAAATTTCATTTTTAAAACTCCTCATCATAAAAGTTTTTCTTTTAAACATCATACAAAATTTTTACTCCCTTTGGAAATACCATCCATTTGTATTCTATCAAATATCATAAAACTGAGATTCAGTATTACGCTTATTAGGAAGGAAAATATGAAATACATAAATAAAACATCTATTAGTCATACATCTAATTACCATATTTTGTTGCGGTTTGGCCATTTATAGTGCAACATAGTTAATATGATAACAATAAAAAGTTGGTGATACTTTTGATTTCACGGACAATACTTCCGTTTTTAAAAATGTTAAGTTTAATATTTATTATTTTTTCGATCATTTACTTACTATTAAGGATTTCTACCGGATTCATAGTGCATAACTACGGGTATCTTATTTATTCTCATAATTTACAATTAAATTTAAAAGAAATAACGTATTATTTAGACTTATTTATTATTTTCATCAATATTATAGCTACGTCCATATATTTTAAAAATAAAATCCTTCCTATCCTTTTAATGATTTTTATAGTAGCTTATTTACCTTTGCATTTTATTTTTAAATTAGGAATAGAAGATGTGACAGAAGTAAAAAGTGAATACTTAAACGATACCTATTTAGTAGAATTGTTACATACACCAGTGAGCCGTGAAAAAATATCACTTAGTATTTTTGTATATAAAAAAGAATTTCCCTTCATGTATAAGAATGTTGGCAGAAAAATCGAAGTTTTCTCTAAAGTAACAGATGAAGAAACGATAAACTTATACAAAGACAATGCATACGAAGTAAGTGAAGATGGTAAATTTTTAACATATGGAAAATTTGTTATCCCTTTAGAATAATTAATAAAATATATTTTTAACTTTTAAAAACAATCAAATATCCCTATAAGCTCTAGAGATTTATTCTAGAGCTTTTAAAATGCAAAAATTTGCAATTAGAAATTTAAAACAAAACAACCAAAGCCTTGCATATAAATTATTTCTTTTTTAAAAAAACACGTCCAATTTATAAGTGTATTAATGGAAATTATCTTCCCTTAAGCCTCACCAATGCCAAACAAATAATACTAATCGATAATAAACTAAGCGCTGTACTTATATCTATCTCGTTTAATATATTTAAAACGAACGTACTAACACCCATAGCTAATGCAATAGCAATTAAAATGAAAGAAAATTTTTGATTCATCGTAGTACCCCCAAAAATAATTTCTTTAATCATACACCAAGGAAATGTGAAAGTCATTTTTATAAGATGAATTACTAGCATGATTTAATATATTAGTTTGTTACTAAATAAATCGATTACAATTACAATTTTTATATCTCCTAACATATTTACTTTTTAGTAAAAAGTGTAGCAATGAACTGAGTGTTAATCTACCCATCGGAATCCATTGATTCATAAATGTCGTCTTTCTAATTACAAATTTAAATACCGGATAAAATAAGTATATTATAAGCAGTCATCTCCTTATTTAATCAATATGTTAATTTCAGATGAGGTCAGATTAGTGATTAAGTAGAATATCAAAATGGATTAATATTGGTCTTGCTTTACAGCAAAAAATATAACATCTTTCATATAATAGTTGTAGCTTGAACATCCCCAAAGTTTACATTAGTTCTCATGTTACATGCACAAAATAATAAGGAACAAATACTGATTCCAAAAATAAAACGATTAGTAAGGATCGCCTTTTATGTAGTAACTAATTTTATTATATCCATTTTCATTCATAAAACCTCAATGTACGAGAATAATAAAAATGGAACTCTGGATTAGTTCCACATAAACCGATATAGTTTATCATTTCCTTTTTGTGGGAATATAAGTACAAACCATAATATGACAAGTGAAAACAAACTTGAAAGCTTTGCTGTTATCACGAAAATAACATATACCTTTTTATATAGGAAAAACATTTTCGTTATAACAAGTACTTTTAGAATAGGTGATCAAAATGAATTGGAAAAAACTGCTTGTTCGTGTATCTATCCCTGTCATTGGAGGGGTTGCTTCAGGCTATATAGCGAATCGTGTAAACGAGTCTCATTCAACAAAAGAGCAATACAGTAAATTGAAATCACCACCTGGATCACCTGCTCCTATTGTTTTTCCAATAGTTTGGACTGGACTGTACACGACAATGGGGATTGCGCACCATCTTGTTAAAGAAGAAAGAAAGCATTCAAATGTAGAAAGTACTTCCTATTACTCACAACTAGGATTAAACATGTTATGGTCATACTTATTTTTTGGTTTAAGATTACGTGGAATAGCTTTAATAGAATGTTTTATTCTTTTATCCACAATATTATTAACGACGTATCAATTTGGGAAAGTTTCAAAAACTGCTGGAAAGTTAATGATACCTTATGTTATGTGGACAACTTTTGCCACATACTTAAATGCTAGTACATGGTATTTGAATAGAAATTTATCAAAATTAGAGGAGGAATAAAATGGGAACTTTATGGACACTTATTGTTGGTGGTATTCTTGGTTGGTTAGCAGGGTTAATTATAAGTAGAGATGTACCTGGTGGAGTCATTGGGAATATTATTGCTGGTATCGTTGGTGGTTGGTTAGGTTCTATGTTAATGGGAGACTTTGGACCAGAAATAGGCGGTTTCTTTATTATCCCAACCTTAATCGGTGCAATTATTGTAATTGGTATCATAAGCTTCATTATGGGTAGTATGCGAAAATAATTTGTTTATTATGTGTAAATCCCTAGCATTAGAATACACACCTAATGCTAGGGATTTTTATTTGAATAAAAATATTATTTGTATTTTTTACCATGGTTAATATTACATCAATTAGCTCATAATTATACATAGAAATTAAAAAGGAGTGATTTGACATGGAGATGCAAAATAAAGTACAAAAAGAACTAAATAATTTGGATAGCGAACAAAAAGATTCCATCCTAGAAAATTTTGATCGCTTTAAACAATACCTTTTAGAAAAAATCGAAATTGGAGAAAGTATGGGATTAGGCGATGATAAGCTTGCAAAAGCAACGGAATTAGTTGCAAATTATCTCGCAAAACATGAAGAACCTCGTAATCGGGAAGAACATCTGTTAATGGAGTTATGGAAATCCGGTTCGAAAGAAGAGCAACAATCACTTTCTCATATGATCCTGGAAATGATTAAGAAGTCTTAAAGCGTTTATTTTCCATATAACAATGATTTCTTCAAAGATCTTTAAGTAAACTATAACGATACTATTACTTATATCCCCTAGAAATCACTATTTTTTCTAGGGGATATATAATTAAATAAAAATAATCCATAATATGAATGTCACTATAATCGCAACAATACCTTGTAATAATGTTGCCATCGTTTGTCCTTTGTATGCTTGAGTAACAGACATACCACTGAACTCTTTTACAACCCAAAAGTAACTATCATTCACATGAGATACAACCATTGATCCAGCTCCTGTTGCCATCACAACAAGTGCTAAAGGAAGTGCTCCTTCAATTCCTAATCCTGGAAGTAAAGGTGCTATTAAAGTTGAAGTAATTACTAATGCAGCTGTAGAAGAACCTTGAGCTGACTTTAACGCAGCAGCTATAATAAATGGTACAAAAACAAAGGCTGCTCCTGTAAAGAATGTATTGTTACCAAATGATTCAATAAAATCAACAATAGATGTTGAACTGATGACTTTTCCAAATGCTCCACCAGCACCTGTAATTAATAAAATTGGTGCCGCTTCTTTAATTCCAATTCCAATCCAATCTGTTAACGTTTCTTCATCATATTTAGGTAATAACATAAAAGCAAATAATATGCCAACTAATAAAGCGACAGATGGTGATCCTAAAAACACAAATATATCAAAAATAGTTCCCGACCATTCTGCAAAATTAATAATGGAACTAAAACCTATTAAAAGAATTGGCACGAGTATAGGTGCAAATGATTTCAACGTAGAAGGCATTTCCCCAAATCCTTGGACAATTTCTTCATAATCAAGTGAGAAGTCATCTTCCCCATCAATTTTTATTTTTGTCCCTACTTTTATCGACCAAATGTAACCAATTATTACCGTTGGGATAGCTACAACTAATCCAATTAAAATGATTGTTCCTAAATAGTTTTCTGCTCCAATATTACCCGCAGCAGCAATTGGCCCCGGTGTTGGTGGCACTAATGTATGTGTCGCATATAAACCTGTAGCTAATGCAATAGAAACAGAGGCCACTGCTACTTTTGCTCGCTTAGCAATTGCTTTTTTCAAAGAAGACAATATAACAAAACCAGAATCACAAAAAACAGGTATACTAACAATTGCCCCGATTACACTCATTGCCATTTGTGGACGTTTAGGTCCTATAATTCTCAAAACAAATTCTGCCATTCGATAAGCGGCACCTGACTTTTCTAAAATAACACCGATAATAGTACCAAAAATAATTACTAATCCAATACCAGACATTAGTCCACCAAAGCCTTCATTCACCGCAGTCACAACTTCAGTTAAGGGAATACCTGCAAAGATTCCTAAACCAAATGCAGCAAACAATAACGATAAAAATGGATGTAATCTTAACTTTGCTGTAGCAAAAATAATAAATAGAACAGATAAAATAATTAAGATAATTAAACCAATACCTTCCACCTACATTCACTCCTTTTCATTTATAAAAAGTTAAAATCAATGACATTATTTGTTTCGTTTGTTCGTATAGCAATGTTTCCGCTTGACTCATACTCTCTTCTAAACTTAACGGTCCATTGACAATGGAAAAACACCCTGCAAATTGGTCTTGTAATTTTTCATGGTTACTTTTGATGGATCCTGAAAATAAAACAGTCGGTACATTATATTGCTTCGCTAATGTAGCTACATAGCTCGGAGCTTTCCCATACAATGTTTGTTCATCTGTCTTCCCTTCCCCTGTAATGACGAACGTTGCATCTTCCAACTCTTGTTCTAATTCAATCATTTGAGCAATTAATTTAGCCCCTGATTTTAACTTTGCATGTAAACATAAAAGAGCAAATCCTATTCCCCCTGCAGCCCCCGCTCCTTCTTGATTTTTAAAGTTGTTTTGAAAAGCAGTCTCTAAAATACCACCATATCGATCCATCGCTTGATCAAATTGTTCTAAATTAGAAGAGAATAAACCTTTTTGTGGGCCATATACATATGTTGCTCCTCGTTTTCCACAAAGTGGATTATTTACATCTGAAGCTACTTTTATTTCCACCTCTGATTGCCATTTTTTTAAAGCGGTTACATCTACTGTATGAATATTTGATAAATCTTTACCAAAAACAGAAACCTCTTCTCCATTAATATCGTATGCTTTCATACCTAACGCTTGTAACATTCCTAATCCACCATCGTTAGTAGCACTCCCACCAATACCGATGACAAATTGTCGACAACCACGACGGTAAGCATCCTCCATTACTTCTCCCAAACCATACGAAGTTGTAATATATGGATTTCTATCTGAAAATGGTACTTGTTCTAAACCAGCAATTAATGCCATTTCTATAAATGCAATATGATCATCTGATATTCCATAATACGTATTTATTTTTCCTCCTCGTGCTCCTGTAACAAATACGTCAACTTTTTCAATATTTCCCCTATGAAATAAACTGTTTAATGTTCCCTCGCCCCCGTCTGCCATCGGTTTTAAAACGGTTCTGATCGACGGTTCTACATCATGTATTGCTTGAGCAATTATTTCAGAAACATCTGTAGCTTCTAAACTATCTTTGTAACTATCTGGCGCGATTACTATTTTCATTTTGCTACTCCTTTATATGAATTACATCTAATTTAAACGTATTCTACTTCAGGATGCAATATGGTAAATTCACAATTTTCAGAATAAAAAAGCACCTCTCTTTGTTCACATGCACAAAAAGAGGCTATATTTATGTCATTATTCTTTTATTTTTTGTACAAGGATACAATTGCGGCCATCATCACATCATAAAAGTTCCTGAAATCTAAACCAGTTTTTTTAGTAATTTGATTTAATCGATAATTTAATGTATTACGATGAATATGTAATTTATTTGCCGTGTCTTTTATTGATAAATTAGAACTGAAATATAATTCCATTGTCTTTTTATATTCTTCATCTAACAATGCAAACTTCTCTTCGTAGGGCGTACATATTTTATGAAAAGTTGCATGATCGATGGAATGAATAAGCTGTGACAACTTCCAATCCCTGCTAAAAGTAACTACTTCTAGTCCTTCCGATAAATATAAAGCTCTTTTCGCCTCGTGATAAGATTCTCTAATTCCATTTAATCCTTTATATAATTCTCCGACACCAATTCTAGAATCTTCATTAATCATTTTTAAAAGTTCCTTCGTTATTACATCTATATCCATCACGTTTTCTTCTAAAGCAATAATAATTTCTTCTGTTATATAAGCTAATACAAATAATGGCTCTACTTCTAGTCTTTTGAACAAACTATTTATCTCAGTTACTTTTTCTTGTAATGTTTCTCCCGTTAAAATAATTACTCTCCATTTTGCATTTGGATTAATCATCAATATATTTTGTAATTCCATCGACAAACTTTGTTCTTCTATTCCCTTTGGATGTAATAATTGTTGCAACCAGTAATGGAGTTTTCGATCTTGTTCATATAATTTTTGTTGAGAATCGATTTGATCTAACACAAGTTCTACCGTTGCTTTTACTAAACCAGACATTTTATATAAACTTTCAGGATTACCACTTACACCAACGACACCTAATATCTTATTCTTATGTACAATTGGCATGTTTACCCCTTCTTTTACCCCTATATAATTGCCGATATTATCTTTTGTAATCGTTAATACATCCTTCGTTCGGATAACTTCTATAGCACCTGCATGTTTTGTATTCATTCTTTCTTTATCTGTACTTGAGACAATTTTCCCTTGTAAATCTATAATATTAATTTCTAATGCAACATAGGATACAATTGCTTGAATAATCTTATCCCCAAGTTCGTTTGTAATCTTCAATTTTCACACCCCTTTTAACATACATCTTATCATTGTAGCTTTCCTACTTATATCACGAATCTTTCTATCATTTTTACTTTTTTTCACTTCACGGCTTCCTTACACGACAATATTATAATTTGTGCTACACTAGCCTTAAACTTTTTTGTTTACATTAAATTACATATCTAATATGAAAGAAATGTCCATTAAAAACCTATATATATTGATAACGTTATACATATATCATATTGATTGATTAAAAAATCATTAAATATCATCATAAAAAGAAAAATTGATGCAAATTTAAATTAGCATCAATTCTTTGATCCCGATTTTATCTGTCGTTATAAGTGTTATTTTTATAGATGAACCATTGACGAATAAATTATTTATTGGGATGTTATTAGTCGGTCTAAGTATTTATTTAGTTAACTATGAGAAAAAGAAATCAAGTGTATAATGATATACCTTATACAAAAAATATTCTTATGTACTTAAAAATAACACTATATCTTCAAAGTACATAAGAATGTTTTAGTAAAACGATCTCGTAAATTTTTAAAATTTTAATGCTAAGATTATCATCCTAGCAATTTTATAAACTGGTCTAAATTTTCTTTATGCCATTTTGCACCAATCATGAATTTATTCACTTTAAACGTTAGAATCCCATGTATACTCTCCAAATATAATTCATATCCAAACAACTTTTTTCTCCAATTAACGGATGTAATCTCTTCTTTGGTAAGAATAACATGGTTTTCCTCTACAATCTTTCCTGTCACATTATTAATCGGAATAATAATTAATTTGGAATTTGTTACATATAAAACATTGTATTGCACTTGTAGACTTGAAAACAAACCGCCTATCATATGATCTGTAAGCTTAGGCATAATTTGTCCCCAAACAGCAATCCCTTTTTCATCTGATATAAGTCCCTTTTCATTCACATAATCCGTGACCATTTCTTCTTTTAATAACAAACAAATCCCCCCCCTACGTAAATCATTCTCTATATCTAGTATAGCTTAAAGAATACTATTTGCCATTTCAATCATTTTTGCAACTTCTTTTTATTAATTCAGCTTTCACCATCAAAAATTTGTTAATTTTTCAAACTAATAATTCATTTTACAATTTTCATTACCTATAAAAATTATGAATACCATTATATAATGTATTTTTTCAAAGTATATAGTATGATAAAGGTAATTATTAGAGTGGATCTTTTTAGAAAGGAATGTATTGCCTATGTTTCGTGCAATTTCAGTTTTATTTATCATCGCTGGATTAGCATTATTAGGTTATGGTGGGTATGAATATTTCACTTCCAAATATAATGAGGGGCAACGCTTAAGCGAAGCGAAAGAATTTGTTTCAACAGATGTGAGGGAAGGTAATTTTGATTTCGATTATAGTGTTTTTGGCGAAGGAGATACAATTGGTGTCTTATATATTCCAAAACTGGATCGTGAAATCCCGATTGTTGAAGGAACAGATGAAAAAGAATTAGCTCAAGGTGTCGGACATTATTCAGGTACAGGCTTTCCAGATGAGAACAAACAAATCTTACTCTCTGGCCACCGTGATACTGTTTTTCGGAATTTTGGTGATCTAGAAGATGGGGATGAATTCCATATCCAAATGGAGCACGGAACATTTGTCTATGCCATTCGTGATAGTGAAACAGTCATCGTACCAGCAAATGATACGACTATCATCGATCCAAGTCGTGAAGATGAAGTATTAACTGTTTCGACCTGTTATCCATTCTCCTATATTGGGGATGCACCTGACAGATATATTTTACATTCTTACCCTGTAACAGAAAAATCAAATAAGTAATACATCTAATCTCCGAGAAAATTTATCGGAGATTTTTTATACGAATTTCTTAGCGTTTTCTCATTTTCTTCTCGCTTTTTTATCATTTTTTTCCTTTAGTATATAAGTATGAGTTGAAGGGAGAGAGAGAATATGAAAAAAATTATTGGTTTAGCAGTTGCTCTAGTTGTCATATTAGGAATTGGGTTCGGTTTA
The DNA here is from genome assembly GCF_037072005.1 of Pseudogracilibacillus sp. SO10305. NCBI lineage: Bacteria > Bacillati > Bacillota > Bacilli > Caryophanales > Bacillaceae > Pseudogracilibacillus > Pseudogracilibacillus sp. SO10305. Next base: position 252,451 of record NZ_JAXHDE010000002.1, read on the forward strand.
ACTACAAAAGCGGATGAAATTACCGTCGACGATCATAACATAAATCAAGATGAATATGTAAAAGATGAAGGTACTAAAGCTGAGGAGGAAATTCCAGTAGATTCAGAGGCTGAAGTGGAAGATGAAGTTGATACAGCGGATGTAGACAAAGCTCCTGCAAAGGAGGAAGCAGTAACGGAAGCACCTGACACAACAGAAACATATCAATTTGAAGAAACAAAAATAATTGAAAGTAAAGTAGATATGAATGGTCATACGATGGATGTCGTGGAAGATAACCCATCTAAACGTATTATGTTAATAAAAGATGAAAATGGACATAAACAATATAAAACAATTTATGTGAAAAAGAAAAACTTCTTAAAAATTATCGATCTAAACGGTGGTATGATCTTCAAAGGAAAAGTGAGCTAAACAAAAACCCTTAGAGTGATACTAAATATCTAACTCTAAGGGTATTCTATTTGTCTATTTTAAGAAATCTGCCTCTTTATACGCTGGATTTGGATACGTGTAAAATCCAGCCCCACTTTGTACACCTAATTTATTTTTATCAATGAAATTTTCCTTTAAAAATGCAGCAATCTTTTCTGCCTCTTTATCTCCAGCAGCCGCCGCAGCTTTTGATAAGTTATAAGGTGTATTAATTCCTACAATGTCTAGAATCGCAAACGGCCCCATTGGAGCACCTGTTGAAATCATCCAAGTCTTATCAATGGTATGTGGATCTGCTACCCCGTTTACAACCATATATTGTGCAGAATTTAAAAATGGCACTAATAAAGAGTTTAATACATATCCTGGTTGTTCTTTATATATTGGAATTGGAACCATTCCAATTTCTTTCGCAAATTCAATTGTACGATCAAAAACAAACTCTTCTGTTCCTTCATGTTTCATAATTTCAGCAATATTAAATTTCCAAATTTCATTCGCAAAATGTAAATGTACATATCTTTCAGGTTTTTTTACGAACTGTTTAATCTGGCTCGGAATTAAAGTTGATGAGTTCGATGCGAAAATAACTTCGTCGCTCGCATTTTCAGATAATTCTTCATAAAACTTCTGCTTAATATCAAGTAATTCTGGTACTGCTTCAATAACTAATTGTACTTCACCAACCGCCTCTTCAATGCTAGTGAAAAAAACAATTCTATTATAAGCCTCATTTAGTACTTCATCTGTTAAGCCAAGATCAGCTTTATATCTTTCTTTTAATACGTCAAATCGCTCTTTTGCCGCTTCGATCGCCACTTCATTAATGTCATATACATGTACACCAAAACCATGTACTGCGGATTGAAATGCAATTTGACTCCCTAACACACCAGAACCTGCAACCATTATATTGTTTATTTCCATGTAAAAAACTTCCTTCCAGGATTGAAATCCAGCTAATTTTTAATCAACGTAATGTGTTTATTTTTGCCTTCCTAACTCTAATGTACACCTTTTAAAATATGGTTGCAAAGAACTGATTTCATTTAAATAAAGTGAGAAAAATACAAAAATTCAACTTATTATATAAAAAAATGACCCCAAAATTAATATCGGAATCATCTCTTAACCGCCTCAATATTTATTAAAATTATCTACTTTTAAAAAGGTCTCTTCTTACACATCTTTAATTTTTTTCATATAAGGTTTTGCTGGTGCCAGCTCGAAGTCATATGCTCGAATCTCGTCTAAGGACTCAAAATAACCATGAAGTGCATCTGTAATCATCAAATTAATAATATTTCCTGATGGATTATATAAGTATACTGGCCGACCGATGGCATAGGCATAGCCAACTTCAAATGCTGTCCCTGTATCACCGTAATTATCATCTAATATTGCAATTAATGCGTCACACCATTTAATATGGTTTATATCGTTTCGAAATACATTTGTACGCCATTCGAATGAAGCAAATTCAAATTCAGGCAATTGATTTTGGCGCGGTGAAAACATTTGATGTCCACCTTCTTGTAAAACTTGTTCAATATCTTTCACATGTGTTAATTCTTCCTTATTAAAAAATGGTGATGCAATATAAAATTTCATCGTGCTGTCTCCTCTTTCTTTCTCATTATTCATCTATATCGTAAAGAAGTATTTTTACTATTGCAATGTTTATCCAAATAATAATTGCGATAAATAAATGACACCTGTTACTGTAACGACACTAAACACTGTCGTAATAAGAACTGTTTGTCCAGCGAACTCAGGGTATACATCGTATTCCAACGCCATTTGTGCACTATTTCTTGATGCTGGAAATGAACTAGCTATTAATAATCCTTGTGCAGTGACACCGTCAAGACCGAGGATATATATAAGTGCCAATGCTAATGCTGGAGCAATGAGCAATCTACTAATACAACTTAATAATAATGTCCAATTCATCATTTTCAGACTCATAAAAGCTACTTGTGCACCTAGAGCTAATAAAGCAATCGGTAAAAATGAAGCATTGACCCCTTCTAAAGGAATCCAAATAAATGTTGGAATGGGAATATGATATGTATTAAATAAAAATCCTAGCAATAAAGCATATAAAATAGGATTTTTTAATATTTCACGGGCAATTTTAGACTTATCATATTTTGCACTAACCGTATTTAGTAATCCATATGTATGGGTAATAAACGTTTGAATCGTCATGACGACAATTTGAATCGTTACCCCTACTGGATTACTCGCGAATACTAATTGGCTAACAGGAAGTCCAAAATTCCCCGAATTCATTAGGACAACACTATTTTTAAAATTCGCTGTCATTCCACGATCTAGTTTCAAAATTTTTGACATTATTGCACCATACACCATTAATATAATGCTAAAAATAAGTTGAAATTTTAATATTTCAAAAAAAATCGTTTTATCTAAATTACTTTCATATAAATTTACGAATGCGACGACCGGTAATAAATAATATGTCGTAATTTTGGATAAAGTTTTTAAATCAAAATGAAACATACGGTGTAAAAAAATTCCCATACCGATAAGGATAAATACTGGTGCGATTACTTCGATTAATATACTGAAAAATAAGTCCATCTGTCTATCCCTTCTTTCTCTCTACATTCATTATAACTACCATCTACTAGAAAAGAAAATACACACATCAAATTAGATGTGCGCATTTATTTATGCTGTCGTCTCTTTTCTTCCTTTTAAAAACATATAAACCATGGAGCTTAATATGATGACATACCCGATTAAACTATATGTATCAGGACCTTGACCAAAAACAGTAAAACTTAAAATGGTAGTGAAAATAACTGTTGAATACGTAAAAATAGATATATCTTTTGCCGGCGCAAATTTGTACGCAAGGGTAATTCCAAACTGACCAATTGTCGCAAAAAATCCTGCTAGTAATAAATATGTTAATTGTTTCATTGTCATCGGTTCATAATAAAATATAAGAAATGGTAGTAAAACAACTGTTGAGAAAAAAGAAAAATAAAAAACGACTGTATAAAATTTTTCCCGATTTCCGAGCACACGTAATAATGTATAGGCTGCCGCAGCAAAGATGGCTGATAAAACTCCTACACCATACGGCACAATATCAATAGAAAATGATGGCTTCACAATGAATATCATACCGATAAATGCAAATACAATTGTCACTACTTGAAATGGTAAAACACGTTCTTTTAAAAATATTGCTGAAAAAATAATCACGAGAAACGGACTTAATTTATTTAACATATCTGCATCAGACATAACTAAATGATCAATTGCATAAAAAAGAAAAATAATCCCAATCGTCCCAAATATCGATCGTCCGAGTAAAACTAATTGGTTTTCCTTTTTACCAAAGAGCGATTCTTTATTATACATCACAAAAATAAATGCGATAATCGCTGATACAAAATTACGGAAAAAAGTTTTTTGAATCGATGGAAGATCTCCCGCCAATTTAACGAAGAGGGTCATGATAGAAAATCCAATCGATGAAATTAACATTAGTATGATACCTTTAACTATGTTGTTCAAAAAATACACTCCTACTACTACGATGTGTCTTATACTCTGTGAAAAAATCCCACAATGATATATTTTCTTATAAAAGAACATACAGTGCAAGAATTTTGATTTCTATGTAGATACAAATTACACATATTGTATAGATGGGTAACATTTCCCACATACGAATATAGCTCTACAGTGTACTATTTCCCCCAATAAACGCTTTAACTTCTTCTAATTTCGGAAAGCTCGCAAATGCGCCCAACTTTGTCGTCGTTAATGCTGCAACAGCATTTGCAAAGGAAATTATCTCTTCTACTTCCTGAATAGATAATGTTGATAATGTTTTGCTTTGCAATATGCCATATAAAATACTTCCCATAAACGCATCTCCCGCACCAGTCGTATCAATGGTGTACACTATATAGGAAGAAACATAACTAGAAAAATCATGCCACATATAATAACAACCAGCCGCTCCTAATGTGACAAAAATATACGGTATATGATAAGTTTCTCTTATTTTGGCAGCACCTTTCTCCACATCAGTTTCACCAGTTAAAAAAGTTAATTCTTCTTCCGAAAATTTTACGACATCCACATAAGTAAGCGCCTTTTCAATCCGTTCTCGTGCCACATTGACATCATCCCATACATCTTCCCGAAGATTCACATCAAAACTAAGCAATGCTCCAGCCTCTTTCGCAATTTTTACTGCCTGAAACGTTGCTTCACAACTAGTGTCATGTGTTAAAGATATCGAACCGAAATGAAATACTTCCGTATTTTGAATACTCGCTTCATCTAATTCTTCTACCGAAAGCAGTGTATCGGCCCCTAATTTTCGATAAAATGTAAAACTACGGTCTCCTGTTTCATCTAAATGAACGAACGTAATTGTCGTATGTGCCGCTTCTGTTTCCACTACTTGTGTCGTGTCAATGTGAAATTCCTTTAATATACGACGAATATATGCTCCAAAATTATCTTTTCCAACTTTACCTATAAATGCTGTTTCTTTTCCTAATTTTGATAAAACTGCAAGTACGTTTGCAGGGGCCCCACCGACATGTTGCATATATGTAGGGGTGTCTGTACTAGATACTGGTGTAAAATCAATTAAAATCTCTCCTATTGCTGTTACATGTACCACCCTAGAATCAACTCCTTTTAATACAAAACTTCATCATGAATGAGGTGAAAATCGATAACTAAATGTCCGTCATCTGATTCATAAATAAATTTTTTCTTTTTAAAATTCGTTAATGTTCGACTAATTGTTTCCCTACTCGTTCCAATCATATTCGCTAATTCTTGATTCGTAAACGCGGTCGTTAATTTATAATGTTTATTTCCTAAATCAACACCATGTGATTGTGTCAGTCGAAGTAGTAACTTTATAATTTGCTCCCTTGCATCATGCATCATTTTTTCATTTAAACGAATATGTAAATCATCAATTAGTTTATTTTGCATTTTTAACATTTCAATTGCGATACTCGGAAATTGCAATAGCATATTACTAAATTCATCTTTACTTATCGTTAAAATTTGTGCCTCTTCGTAAATAATTGCATTTGCAGGATAATCATGTTCTTCAAACATGCCCCGATGCGGAAACATCTCCCCTTCTTTTAAAATATTAATAATTTGTTCCCTTCCAGAAACGTCCATTTCATAAATTTTTACTTTTCCTTGCACGATAAAAAATAATTGTAGCATCGGATCATTTTTAAAAAATACGTGACTGCCCTTTCGCATCGTACGAATGTTCATCCAAAGTGCCAGTTGTTCTATAGATGGTTCATTCAAATGGCTAAAAAGGTGAATCTTTTTTAAATACGGGACGAGTCCTTGTTTCCTTCGTTCCATCACATTTTCTTCCCTTCCTATGACGTTTATGTGAATTTCCATTCAAATATGTGGCACGTATCACAGCAACATAGTGATACAAGTCACTAAGTCGCTTCTTATTCCATTATAAAATGAATGTAACATAAACAAAAGGAGGAGTTCATTATGAAAGATACAAAAGTACAAGAAAATAAACATGAACAATCTCTACGTGGCACATTATTTTCAACAATTGTCTTCGTTGGAGGAGGTATATTGAGTTTCATCATAATCTTATTTTATTTCTATTTAACACGATTATAAAAGGAGGAAAAGAAAATGAAAATGCATCGATTTGAAGAAATATTTTTAACGATTGCCTCAATTATCATTATCGGGTCCATGCTCGTGACAGGTTATCAAACGTTTGCATTAGGATGGGGACCACCAAGCGGCAAGGAAACAATTGATCCACAGAAAGTATCAGAAACGGCGCCATTCGATGAACCAGGCATCTATAAAGTCGGTGAAAATGAATATGATGTCATCATGACATTACAAACATTTAGTTTTGATCCTGGTGAAATTGTCATTCCAAAAGGAGCAAAAGTCAACTTTATTATGACATCCAAAGATGTCGTTCATAGTATTCAAGTCGTTGATACAAATATTAATGCAATGGTTACTCCTGGACATATTCAAAGAATCTCCCATACGTTTAATGAATCCGGTGAGTTTCTTATGTTATGTAACGAATATTGTGGAGCAGGTCACCAAATGATGAGCGGTACAATTATTGTCGAATAAAACTAGAAAGGAGGAAGTAAAATGGGACTTCCAGCAAAGAAATTATATGATCATACACCAATAACTGGTGAACATAAATTTTTAGGTACGAATAAGCAAGATTCAACATTGGCTTTAACATTTTTTGTAGTATCATTTATTGCTCTTTTAATCGGTGGAATTTTAGGATTATTACAAGGTCTTGAACGTGCAGGAGTCATGACAATGCCGACTTGGTTTGATTATTATCAAACATTAACAGCACATGGATTTATTTTAATCGTCGTCTTTACTGGAGCATTCTTAATCGGTTACTTATATGGAGGTGTATCACATGTTCTAGGGGGACTTCTACCGAAAGTACGAAAAATGGGGTGGACATCATTTGGTCTCATTACATTTGGTACGGTTCTAACAACCTCCCAAGTCGTCATTGGGGAAGCTTCCGTCTTATATACATTTTATCCACCAATGGCTGCATCCCCTGCATTTTATATCGGACTTGTCTTTATCGTTTTAGGATTATGGACTGCTGCATTTGGTATATTCATCAATGTTGCACATTGGAGAAAGAATCATAAAGGTCAACATATTCCATTATTCGCCTATTTTGCAACTGGTATTTTCATTCTTTTATTCGGTGGAACAATTGGTGTGACAGTGGAAGTATTTATGTTAATACCTTGGGCGCTTGGTTGGACGGAAACTATTAATGTAATGTTAAGTCGTACATTATTTTGGAGTTTCGGTCATACGCTCGTAAATGTTTGGTATTTAACCGCTGTATCTGCATGGTATGTAGCAGTACCAAAAATCATCGGTGGTCGTCAGTTTAGTGACACACTCGCAAGAATGGTCGTATTTTTACTTGTCATTATGAACATACCTGGTGGATTTCACCATCAAATCGTCGATCCTGGCTTTACAGAAGGTTTAAAATATATGCACGTATTTATGAGTCTGGCAATTGGTTTTCCTTCCTTAATGACTGCATTTGCGATGTTTGCAACCTTTGAACGTACTGGACGTAAAAAAGGGGCCAAAGGATTATTCGGTTGGGTAAAAATGCTACCTTGGAAAGATGTACGTTTTCTTGCACCATTTATCGCAATGGTTGCATTCATCCCTGGAGGTGCAGGTGGAATTGCCCAAACAAACTTCCAATTAAACCAAGTCGTTCATAATACTCTGTTTATTACAGGACACTTTCATATTACCGTAGGAGTTTCAGTTGCATTAACGTTTTTCGGTATCGCTTACTGGCTTGTGCCACATTTATCGAAACGTGTCATGACAAGCGCGATGAACAAACTAGCCATTATACAAGTGGCCTTATGGGTCGTCGGAATGCTCATAATGTCCGGTGCAATGCATACAGTCGGTTTATTCGGAGCACCACGTCGTACCGCATTCACTGATTACTTTGATAGTTTACAAGCGGCAGGGTGGAATCCTTACTACATGCTTATCGCTATCGGTGGAACATTGTTAATTATCTCAGTCTGTCTCGTAGTGTATATCGTTTTCCATTTAATGTTTAAAGCACCGAAAGGAGAAACAGAATTCCCTATCGCCGAAGTGGAAGAAGATGCACCAGCTACCCCAAAATGGACAGAGCGTTGGAGTTTATGGATTTTAATTATGGTCATTGTCGTATCGATGGGATATGTGATTCCATTAGTCGACTTAATTGTAAATGCACCACCAGGCTCTCCACCATTTAAAACTTGGTAATATCGCTTTTAATTGGAGCTTAAGATATTTATGAAATAGCTCGATTTTAGTGGAACATCCAGTTCATGAAGAAATGTGCAATGTTTTTACAGAAGTTCCCGTACATTTCTTCATACGTATATATCATTTCTAATGGTAGGAGGGAGGAAAATGAAACAGACAAAAATATCGATCACTGTCATTTTATTGTTCGGGCTTGGATTATTTTTCTTCGGTACTGATGGATTTCAAGCATTCACAACGGAAACAGCACGTACTCATAAACTGATTGAACAACAACCTACATTCCCGAATGTTGAACTAGAAGATTCTAAAAAACGTACGTATTCATTCGATGAATTTAAGGGGAAGTATGTTTTTATTACATTTATTTACACCGCATGTACCGATGTTTGTCCTCAACTCGAACTGAATATGTATGAAGTATATGAACAAATTCCTGAGACATATAAGGGAGAGGATATCGTCTTTTTAAGTATTAGTTTTGACCCTAAAAACGATACACCTGAAGTATTAGAACGTTATCGTGAATTTTTTCATAGTGATGGAGAAACATGGCGCATGGCAAGAATCAATGATAAAAAAGCATTGCAACAACTATTAGATTCTTTCGGTGTCATCGTCATACCAGATGAAAATGGCCATTTCCAACATAACTCAGCATTCTATATGGTGGACCGTGAAGGAACTTTAATCAATGTTCTCGACTTTACAGAAATTGATGAAGCAGCTGAAACAGTAAATGATCTATTACAAACCAACCGTTCAACCATTAAAAAAGGGGGGAAAACATCATGAAACAATTTATTTATGGAGTTATTTTATATGTATTTCTCATGATGCCCCCTGTCATCGAGTTAACAGAATCTATTATGAGTATTCATATGCATATGCAAATGCCATTTCTCGCAATCGTTGGGTTGCTTATGTACCCACAATTTAAAAAGTGGTTCCCTACTTTTTTTCATAAGTGGAATGAAAATGGAATCCCTGGGATGTTACTCTTTTTCATCATCGTTATTTATTGGCTATTCCCCCGAACGATGGATGAAGCATTAATGAATACATCAGTAGAGATATTTAAATTTATAAGTTGGCCGTTTTTAGTTGGTATACCATTACGTGATAGTTGGAGTAAACTGACAGACCGAGGTAAAACTATTAGTTTGTCCCTTATAAGCGGGTTGTATTTCCTTATGGGATTTATCTATATTTTCATCGATGAACAATTATGTAATAATTACTTACTTGTCGAACAAATAGCACTTGGATGGGGATTTTTAATTATCGCAATCAGTCTAACAGTCTATGTTTTACAAGCAACATTTATCGACTACTCCCAATATGAATAATTGCTTTTAACAAAAAATCTCTCACGTAGTACAAAACTACGGAGAGATTTTTCTTTTACCATTTTGTATGAAACACACCTTCACGGTCTACTCTTTCATATGTGTGAGCACCGAAATAATCACGTTGTGCTTGAATAAGCTCTGCTCCACTTCGCTCTGCACGATATCCATCATAAAATGCCATCGCCGCACTATATGTTGGTAGGGAGACACCACTTGCAATTCCATCCATTAAAAATGCACGCATGCTTGCTTGATGATCATTTGCGAGACATTTGAAATAATCATCTAGCAATAAATTCGTTAATGCCGGGTTTTTACGGTATGCATCACGAATTGGATGTAATAAATCGGATTGAATAATACATCCACCACGGAACACTTTAGCAATATGGTCTAATTGTAAATCCCACCCATATGTTTCTGATGCAACTTTATATTGCATAAATCCTTGTGTATACACTATTACACGTCCAAAAAGTAAAGCTTCTTTTGCATGTTGTATTGCTGTTTCCTTCTGCTGAATTTCTTCTTTTATAGGACCTTGTAATACATCTTTTGCTATCATCCGTTCTTTTTTTAATGCAGATAAAAATCGAACAAAAACTGCTTCCGAAATAGTCGTTGACGGAATTCCAAGATCTAAAGCATTCATGCTCGTCCATTTTCCAGTACCTTTTTGTCCGGCTCTATCCATTATAATATCGACAATCGGTTTACCAGTTTCCTCATCTTTATGACGTAAAATATGTGTCGTTATCTTTAATAAATAACTATTTAATTCTGTTTCATTCCACGCTTCAAAAATATTCGCAATCTCATCTGGACTTAGATGAACGACATAACGTAAAAACTGATATGTCTCCGTAATTAATTGCATATCGGCATACTCAATGCCATTATGCACCATTTTAACGTAATGGCCTGCGCCTTCCTTCCCTATATACGTACAACACGGTTCCCCATTAACTTGTGCAGCAATTTTTTCTAAAATGGGACTAACCTTTGCATATGCTGCTTTATCCCCGCTCGGCATTAATGATGGGCCGTGAAGCGCTCCTTCCTCTCCACCAGATACACCAACACCAATAAAATGGATGCCATGTTCCCGCAATGTTTGGTAACGTTCATTCGAATCGATAAAATTTGCATTCCCGCCATCCATAATAATGTCACCTTCATCTAACAACGGAAAAAGGCTATCAATGACAGATGTTGTTACATCTCCTGCCGTAACCATTAGAAAAATTTTCCGCGGTTTTTCCAATGATTGCACAAATGAAGAAAGATCTGTATAAGGATCAGCATGCTCGTGTGGGAACTGTTCCATAAATTGTGTCGTTAAGTCATCCGTATAATTGTATAATGCAACACGCTCACCTTTGTTCAACATATTTTTCGCAAGGCTCGCCCCCATGACACCAAGTCCATACAACCCAATTGTATTTTTCATTTCCATTTTTCCTTTCTAATCGAAACATGAAAATATTCATGTTTCATATTGTTTTTATTTTTATACAAATACACTTAATAATAAAACGAAAATTAACCCGACAACCGAAATAATAGTTTCTAATAATGTCCATGTGTAAAATGTTTCTTTTATATTTAAACCGAAAAATTCTTTGAACATCCAAAATCCCGCATCGTTTACGTGAGATGCAATTAAACTTCCTGCTCCTGTAGCAAGTACCATTAATGCGACATTGACATCAGACCCTTGCATGAGAGGAATAACAAGTCCTGCTGTCGTTAATGCTGCAACTGTTGCAGAACCTAATGCAATACGTAAAACAGCAGCAATAATCCAAGCGAGTAAAATAGGAGAAATATTTACTCCTGTGAAAATTTGTTCTACAGCATCACCGACACCACCGTCAATGAGAACTTGTTTAAATACACCGCCACCACCGATAATTAGAAGCATCATACCAATTGCTTTAATCGATTCTTCTGCGGAATGCATCACTTGTTTCATTGGAATATTTCGTGCAACTCCCATCGTATAAATCGCAATTAAGACGGAAATCAATAATGCCGTTGTCGGTTCTCCGATAAATTGTAATGATTTTGTGACGATATTTTCTTGTAAGCCGTATACATCTTGTAATAACATTACAATCGTTGATATTGCCATTAATATAACTGGAAATAAGGAAGTTAACACACTTATACCAAACTTTGGCGTGTCTGCTAAATTAAACTCCTTCACTTCGCCAATGGCACTTTCATCGCCACTTTTTGTAAATACATCTGGTGCGACCTTCTTTAATACATAAGCAAAAACCGGTCCTGCAATAATAACTGTTGGAACAGCAATAATAAATCCATATAATAAAACTAAACCGATGTTCGCTTCAAATTGTTGTGCAATAACGGTCGGACCTGGATGTGGTGGCAAAAATCCATGTGTGACAGATAATGCTGCCGCCATCGGGATCCCTAAATATAACATGGATACACGTAGCTGTTTTGCAATTTGAAAAACGATTGGAATTAATAAAACTAAACCTACTTCAAAGAACAATGCAATACCAATAATGAACGAAGCTATAACGACTGCCCATTGAATATGCTTTTCTCCAAACTTATCAATCAATGTCATCGCAATTCGTTGTGCTCCGCCAGCATCCGATACGAGTCTACCTAAAATCGCCCCTAAACCAAAAATAAGTGCGATACTTCCAAGTGTTCCACCCATTCCATCCGTAATCGTCCCGACTATTTCATCTACCGGCATTTTTAATGCGAATGCAACTAAAAATGAAACGATAATAAGTGATATAAATGTATTAATTTGTAATTTCATAATTAAAATTAATAACGCAATGACACCTAAAGCAACAATGATTAACGGGTAAAATTCATTCATTGTATTCCCTCCTAAATTATCTTTGTAGTTTTGATAATTGTTCGTATTCTTTTTCTAATATTCGTGATGTACGAATAAAAATAGCCATTAACTCTTTGTACGTCTTACGCGTTTCTACTTCTGGTGTATGTGTGAATGTCGTACCAATCATCGATGTAACGTGAGAGAAATCATCTATTTCTCCGTTTGCATACATGCCGAGTACACATGCACCTAAACAGGATGATTCATAACTTTGTGGAATAGACACTTCTAAATCAAAAATATCCGCCATCATTTGACGCCACAGTGGTGAACGAGAAAAACCTCCTGTAGCCTTTACAGTATGAATCGACGTATCCATTACTTCGTTTAAAGCAATTAATACACTATATAAATTAAACATAACACCTTCTAATACGGCGCGAATCATATGTTTCTTTTCATGTGTTAACGATAAACCGATAAATGAACCACGCATATTCGGATTCCAAAATGGTGCCCTTTCTCCCGCTAAAAATGGATGAAATAATAATCCATTCGCTCCTGCTGGGACATCTGCTGCAATCTCTGTTAACATATCATACGGATTTTTATCGAGACTTTTAGCAACTTCTACTTCACTCGTCGCTAATGCCTCTTTCAGCCAACGTAAAATCATGCCACCATTATTAACTGGTCCCCCAATAACCCAATGCTTTTCTGTTAATGCATAACAAAATATCCGGCCTTTTTCATCTGTTCTTGGTTGGTCAATAATCGTTCGTACTGCACCGCTCGTACCTATCGTTACAGCGACATCTCCTTCTTCGATTGCGCCAACCCCAACATTTGATAATACGCCATCACTTGCTCCAATGATAAAGGGTATCTCCCCATCTAAGCCCATTTCAGCTGCATATTTACTATTTACGTCATGAAACTTTTTCGTCGTTTTCACAAGTTTCGGAAGTTTTTCTTCCGTAATTTTCACTATATTTAATGCAGCTTCATCCCAAGTCAATTTTTCTAAGTTCATCATTCCTGTAGCGGAAGCAATCGAATGGTCCACTACATATTGTCCAAACAGACGGAAAAATATATATGCTTTAATCCCAATATATTTTTTCGTTTTCATCGCTATTTCTGGATGGTCATTTTCTAACCACATTATTTTACTTAAAGGGGACATGGCGTGGATTGGTGTTCCAGTATTCCGATAAATTGCATGTCCATTATGATATTTGCGAATGAGATCCGCCCATTTAGCACTTCGGTTATCAGCCCAAGTGATACATTTCGTTAAAGCTTGATCGTTTTCATCTATTGCAATCACGCTATGCATTGCCGCACTAAATGAAATAAAATGAATCGTTCCATCTCCTGCTTTTGCAACACAATCTTTGATCGTTGTTATTACAGCTTGAAAAATCTCTTCCGGATCTTGTTCCGCAACTGCCACATTCGGTGAATGAAGTGGATAGCCAACATCCGATTTATAGACGGCTTCTCCATTTTTTTTAAATAAAACAGCTTTCGTACTTGTCGTTCCTATATCGACACCGATCATATAATTAGTTCTCTTCAACATACTCCCTCACTTCTTTTAACATCTCGGGATTCGTCCATAAATCTTCGACACCATTTTGAACGTCATTAAAATTGCTTTCAAATGCTAAATCTACTTTAGTATTCTCTTTCGTTTCAATCGCATCAATAATGAGTTCGTGGTTCGTAAGGATTCGTTCGAAATCTCTGTAATTCGTTAATCCACGATAACGCATCGATAATATTATTAAACATTCCATCACAGGGCGAAGTTGTTCCCAAACGATGGTCATTTGTTGATGTTGGATTGAGCGAATAATCGTTTCGTGGAAATTCATATCTTGTAATGAAAACTCATCCATATCTTGAAATTTAATCGCAACATGCATCATTTCATGTATTTTTCTTAATTCCTTTACGAGTGCATCGTTATTTTCCCTTTCTAACAGTCGCTTCATGACAAATGATTCAATCATTAATCTAACATCATATACTTCTTCAATATCTTTTTCTGACATGCCTAATATGACGACACCCATTCGTTCTAGACGGAGCAATCGTTCACTTTCTAATGTACGTAGCGCCTCACGAACTGGCGAACGACTAACATTATACGCTTTCGCAATTTGATTCTCTGATAATATTTCCCCCACTTGAATATGTTGTGAAATAATTCGTATACGCAATTCTTTCTCTAATTGCTTTCCGATAGATAAATGTTGTAACACATATTTATTCGGATATATGTTAATGACACCCATATGCATTCTCCTTTACATATTCTTTCCTATCTATTGCTATATATAGAGCTTCGTCGTTTTTTCATTTCCCAAAAGTCGAACAATTATCTGTTCATTTTTGTACTGTTTTTATATTCAAATTCATTTTACCACAACTTGTATACAAGTACACAATTAAAAGTATGACATTTTTAAAGCGATTTCATTTTGTAGAAAAGATATTTTTAAAAATAAACAAGAAAAGACGTTTTATCTTTTAAGCAAAGGGAATGAGGTACATAATTACTCTACATTCCTTATACGGAGTAAAATTTTATGATGGAGGGTTTTATTTGGCTGAAATTGTAAAACAAGAAAAGTTTGAGGATGGCACGTACAAAGGAGAAAAAGGAGTATTTGTAGAAATTGTAAAAATTGGTTCAAAATTCAAAGTGCAATGTCGATCAATTTATGCACATCTTGGATCACCAAGAGAGTATGTGCATCAAATTCATGAAAATCTAGAACACGCAAAAGACGCATTTGCAACACTGAAATCTCTCGTACAACAATAAAATAATGGAGTTTGGAACATGTTACACAAGACATTAAAAGTAAATAATAAAATTACTTTGTAAACTTTAATGTTTTTCAACAATTTCTGTCCTGTAAAGAACATACACATTGTTCCAAACTCCATCTTTCCTATTACGCAGATGAAGATACAGATTCATTTTTCCTCGTAAAAAAGAAGCGATATACATACATGCTAACAACTGAAATAATAAGTGCAGTCGCTAATACACCGTATTGAAAACGAACCGTTCCCATCGACATTATTTTTCCAATTCCATCTAATAAAATTGGTGAAATAAACTGTCCTACATAAATCATACTTGATACTATCGAAACAACCTTATCACTAATTGTCGGAGATGCTTCTGCTAATACTTTCATATTAATTACAGGGAATAAAATTCCTTGTCCAAATCCAACGAAACAAACACCGACTAAAATAAGCCAAACGATTGGACTGAATATAATGATGACAAATCCTAGCCCCATCACTAGCAATCCAGCTGCAATTAAATGATCCTTAAACAAAAATTGCAAATGAACGAAATATAAGCTCGTCATTAATCCACCCACTGTGGAGAATGCTAGTACAAGACCAGCAGTTTGTGAACTACCAAAATTATTTTGTTCTAAAAACAATGCCATATTCGTACCGATTGCCGTGTACGCGAGCATGACACCACAAGCTGCTAACGCATATCCATAGACATAAAACGGCACTTTTTCACGACGTTTATGTTTATCTACTTTTATCGGCTCATTCGTTGGTAAATAAAATAAAACGAGCACAAAAATAACGAGCCCTAACCAATAAACATTAAATGCAGCATTCCAACTTAAGGAAGCTAAATATCCAGCTAGTAGTATCGTAACAATTCCACCAACATTACTAAATGCGGTGTTATATCCGAACATTTTTGCTCGTTCTTTCCCATCATAATGGTCACTAATTAATGTCAGTGCAAGTGGCATCACAAGTCCTACTCCTGCCCCTAACAAGAACCGTAATACTAATAATACTTCAATAGAAGGAGAAAATTGTGCCCCTACACCTGCAATAATATAAATAGATATCCCGATTAATACGATAACCTTTTTCGGCAACTTTTTCGTTAAATAACTTGATAGAAACGAAAATGGAATAACGGTTAAGGACGGTGCAGTTAAAACGAGTTTAATCCAAATTTCATCCGCTTCCGAAAAATGTTGTGCAATAAGTCCAAGTGCAGGAGATATTGCAGCAGCTGCCATGACAGTTGCCATTGCGATCGATATGATCGTCGGCTTAAGCATTCGATTCAATTCAATCTCCCTTTCAAAAATAGTTATGACACTAACTAAACATAAAGCCCATTATAAAGAGCAATAAATGATTTGTAAAGGAAAATCGAATTAATAATAGTTAGGAAACTAACTATATATATGTACATGATTCGACAAATGTACGAACAAATATTATAATTAGCATACTAACTAAAAGGTGGAATGCATGATGATAGATCAAGAAATTAGAGAACACCTTCATACCATTTCTTCTTTAACACGAAAACAATTTGCAAAAGCCTTTCGACAAATAGGACTCCATCGTGGACAAGAGCATGTTTTATATCATTTATGGATAGAAGATGGTTTAACACAAACACAATTACGTGAACGCATTGGAACAGAAGCATCTACGATTAGCAATATGCTTAAAAAATTAGCAGATGATGGTATTATTGAACGCAAACGTGGGGAAACGGATAGTCGTGTCATCAACGTCTTTTTAACTGAAAAAGGACGAAACTTGAAAGAACCTGTCTATCAGATTTGGCGAGAACATCGGGACATTTTATTAGATGGCCTTATAGTAGAAGAAAAGTTAATCTTACGAAGAATCTTGCAGCAACTAAGCGAAAATTTGGAACAAAACGAATCATAAAAGAGGCTAAGATTTGATTAGACCCTTTATCCTTAACAAATAAATCAGTAAAAAAACTCCAAACAATGAAGCTAATAAAAAAAGACTTCGGTAAATTTTTTCACCGAAAGTCTTTCTTCTGTTCTACACTGTTCCCGCCTCATCTTTTCATTAATACCCTTTACCAAATATACGTTTAATTCGCTTTTCACCGTCGGAATAATTAGAATCAAACATCCATTTATCGTCTTTTTTAATCAAATCAACTTCAATTTGGCCACTTCCCATCTGTACCCCTTCAATTAATCCATCTATTTCTTTCCACGTATCTTCGTCTGCATTTTTTAATTCGGTTATTTGCTTTTCCTCTCGTAATGTTAACCGAACTTCAGACATATCTGTTAATATTTTGGAGTAATCTGGTAAGCGATATGTTAAACGCATTCTCGCATTATTTTCATTATAAGAGATGATCGAGCTATTCACTTCTCCCTCTTTCTTTAACATATTAATATATGTTTGATAAAATCGGTCAGCGATTTTATCTGGTAATTTTTCCGAACGTCTAAATGTAATTAATTGAAGGAGATCACTCTTCGCCTCCGCTTGTAGTGCTTTAATATCTACATCCATTTCCCCCTCTAAATCTACATCTACATCTTCTTGAAAATAGACTGCATCTACATAAGCTTGTAATACCTCTACTGGCTCATTGATTTGTTCATATGTCTCCTCATATTCACTAACATCTAATGGAATCGTAACATCATCCACTTCTTCATTTCCGTAGTTCGCTTTAGGTGAAATATGCATATCATATGTTGTATCAAATGCTACCGTAAAAAAAGCAATAAATGATTTTTGCTTTCCAGCCAAGATGGAACTTGATTGATAAAGCTGATTCCTTATAAGTGGATCTGATACGTTTTGTAATGCATCTATTTGTTTATCATCGTCATATAAAACAATATCGAATTCTGGACGGACCGGTAAAGTGTTTGATGTTTTGTTTTTTATTTTCAACTCTATCTTTACCGTACCTTCTTCATTTTCAGGATTATATGAAGGACCATTTTCCACTTGAACAAACTGTACATCTTCAATATGCACTTCTAAATTCCCGTTAGTTTTACTATCTTTTTGAACATCCTCCGGCGCTTGTTGCCGATAAATGTTAAAGATAAGTAAAATTGTTGCAACAATAATAACGAGGATTGAAACTAACCTTCCCATACCATACCACTCCTAATGCCTTTACACATATTATACCATTAAATGGAAACGGTTTAATTACATATTTGCATTTTTACCTAACCAAACGACATCACGATAATGGACAGGGTCTGTATCCCCTTCTGAATTAATAACAAGGATACGTGCATGCTCATCTAAACCAATTTGTTCTGCCAATGAAGTAGCATACTTTTTCAAATAATATACTAATCCAAGAGAAACCGCACCAGATTCCCCTGAAACAATTTTTTCATCACGTTCTAAAGGATTCCCTAATATACGCATACCTAATGCAGCGACATCATCCTCGCAAGAATAAAATGTATTCGTATATTGTTTTAAAATCCGAAATGCTCTTACGTTCGGTTCTCCACAACATAATCCTGCCATGATCGAATTCATATCCCCTGTGACCGCCTCCATATTTCCACCATTATTCGCAAAGGAGCGATAATAGCAATCTGCTAAATTAGGTTCTACAACGAAAAACTTCATCTCCTCGGTTCCATATAACTGGATAAATGAAGCAACTATTCCCGCCGCAAAAGAACCGACACCAGCTTGAACAAATACATGTGTTGGTGGTGCTTCATCCATCGTTTTTAAGTCTTCATAAATTTCTTGGACAATCGTTGCGTAGCCTTGCATAATCCATAATGGAATTTCATCATATCCTTCCCATGCCGTATCTTGAACCATGACATAGTCATTTTCTTCCGCAAGATGGTGACAAATACGAATAGTTTCATCATAATTTACATCTGTTATCTCTGCTTGTGCCCCTTCATTTTTTAACGCTTGTAGACGATGATTGGAAGAACCTTTTGGCATATAAATGATCGCTTTTTGTCCTAATTCCCTTGCTGCCCAAGCAACACCTCGTCCATGATTTCCATCCGTTGCAGAAATGAACGTGATTTCTCCAATTTTTCCTTTTACTTCTTCAGATCGTAATTGTTCAAATGTCACTTCACTTATATCTTTTCCTAGTAATTGAGCGATATATTTTCCAATTGCATAAATACCACCCATTACTTTGAACGCATGTAAGCCAAATCGTTTAGATTCATCTTTTACAAAGACTTTTTCAACACCTATATAAGCAGCTAATTGATCTAATGGGATGAATGGGGTTTTCGTAAACTTTTCACTCGTCTGTTGAAATTGAAAAACTTTTTGCATAACGTCTTTTGAAAAATATTGTAACTCGGTTTCATTAAATGTTGCATCAAAAAATGTATTTTGCACCGCTTTCACTTTGTCTCTCATTTTGCTTTATCCCCTTTACAATATATATAAAGATAAGCATACTATGAAATCGAATTTCGTCAATATGAGATGGATAACGAGGTTTAAAAGAAAAAATGAGACAAAATCTACCCTCTTATTCACATAACAGAATCAAATGTACCGCCTTCTATTAAATCATCCGAATGATAATAGTACTCACTATCCCATAATTCAAGCACTGATTTTTCCCCTTCACTAAGATGAATAAATTGTGCTATCCATTCATTTATATAACTGTCAAAGAAAAAGTCCATTTCATATAAAACATATAATTCTTTCCCTTTATCATCTTTATACTTTGCTATAAGACGTACTTCGCTTTGCCATAGATGATCAATGAAGAGCATATGATAAGAGGCTTCTTCCACACTTGCTTCCTGAAACGTTAAAGCGGGACGATCTAAGACAGAACTACTCTCATTCAGAAGTTTTTCTTCTAAACCATCTTCAATACGAAGTCTACGATCATCAAACTCATTTATTGGAATTTCTGGTAAGCTTTTTGTAATTAACCCAGCAAATTCAAACAACTCTTCCATTATATGCGAGTCTTTTCTCACAATCTCTTCTTCGTCTATTGTAATTTCTATGTTATCTTCCTTCCAAACCGTTATTTCTTCTGCTGTATGGAATGTACCTAATTCATTTTCAAACTCCACTTCTATCGTATGTGTTCCAGCATATAGCGGACCATAAGTGAAAGAACCTTTTTTCGTTTCGTTCAATGTAAAGTTATCCGCCTTTACAACTATATCTTTTAAGTCTAATCCTTCCAGTTGTAATTGATTTTTCTGCAATGTTAACGAGTAAGTCGGAAATATTCCGTACTGTTTTTCTTCCTCGTTCACTTGTACGACCGCAGTAGTATCTTTCAGCCCTTCTTTTATTTGTTGATCTATACTAGTTATTACTTCATGCAATTTTTTCTCATCTTTTAAAAGTAATGCTAAAAAATTTTCTAAAATCAAACGATCTAACTGATTATCTTCCATCCTAAACAAGTCTTCTAACTGATCGACAGACTCATTTTCGATAGCATCATTAAATGTGGATACAATATCATTAGAACGGTTCATATGAAGAAAAATAGCAATCACAGCACAAACTATGATTGCTATTCCTATAATAATACCAATTTTTTTATTCATCTAATAAATTCTTCCACCTGCAAAGATTTCATTTAACTCTTTTGCAACATCTGAGTATCCACTTTCAAATGCCCATTTTCCGTCTTTTTTCACCATTCTAATCTCAAGATTGTTACGGCTCTCTTTAGAATCTACCCCACTAATAATTTTATCTAACTTAGAAATTGCATATTCATCTGCTTTTTTCGTATTATAGTCAGCAGATTTCTCTAGGTAATCTTTTCGGACATTCGAAAATTCATCACCAACATCCATTGCCGAAATACCAATATACTCCATTTCCACTACCGCTTTTTCACCAGAGTTTCCTTTTAATTGAATATGAAATTCTCCCTTATCTTTTAATGTTTCTACATATGTATCATAAAGTTTCGCCGCCTGTTTACTGGATATCTCTTTAAATGTTGCATCATCTAAAAACTGCGTAAATTCCTTTTCAGCATCTTTTAACTGCTCTTCCACATCTACTTGCATCATTTCCTCTAGCTTATCGTCTTTCTCATCAAAATAAATGGTGTCAATATAAGCCGTTAATGCATCTACTGGTTCTTGCAACACCTCATATGTATCCTCGAATTCACTCATATCCACACTAAATGTTACCGGCTCCACCTCTTCACCTGACATTAAAAGTGGTTCAATATTTAATTCATATTCTTTGTCTCGTTCCACTTCAAATAACACACTAAACGTTTTCTTTTTATCTGCTCCTATTGATGTGTTTGATGGGACTTCTAATTCAATGGAAGCATCAAAAATACTTACCGCGTCAATTTGTTCCTCTCCATCAAATAATTGCATATCATTTTCTGGAAATATATTAATTGAACTGTCTGTTTTATTTTTTACAGCAACATTTAATTTAATCGTCCCTGTATCTCCTTCAGGATCAAACTCATCATTTTTAGACGATAAAATGAACGCCCCATCTTCTACTGTTGCTTCTAACACTTTACTTTTCCCAGATGAATCTGCTTTTTTATCCTCACCAGCACTACAAGCCGTAAATATTAGCAACATAACGATTGCTAAAACAACACTAATACTTTTCTTCATTTAAATCCCCCTTATCATGCCTTTGCGAAAGAAAATAGTTATATATGTATATATATCTAAAAACATTATTATAATTTACCATTAAAAGTCCCTATTTTACCTCTCATATATATGCAACTATTTTCATTTATATTATTATATATTCGCTGAAATTAGCTAAAATTATAT